>CAYZGY010000163.1:0-12037 GCA_964478085.1 uncultured Planctomycetia bacterium | reverse complement strand
GCAGTTGTTGCCTTGTGGCGGCGCTGCGCACACCGATTGCTGCCTCGTGGCTGGCGTCGCGAGTGGCTGCTGTCTCGCGGCGGCGCTGTGCACACCGACTGCCGCCTCACGGCTGGCGTCGGTGAGGGACTGTTGCCTCACGGCTGGCGTCCCGTAGCGGTTGCTGCCTCGCGGCGGCGCTGCGCACACCGACAGCTGCCTCACGGTCGGCGTCGCCGCGGGACTGCTGCCTCACGGCGGGCGTCCCACAGTAGTTGTTGCCAAAAGTTTCTTCCTCTGCCTCCTGCCTCAAATGGAGCACTTAGCTAACTCAAGGGAGAACGACGAAGAGGACGACGAGACGCCCCGCCGCCCGACCGGACCTCCGGGCTTCGACGCGGAGTCTTCCGAGGAAGACGAGTTCGGTTTCGGCGAGCTCGACGATGACAACGAGGAAGACGGCGACATGTGCCACGGCCCGAGGTCGCTCGCCGACGTCGCCGATGACGTCAACCTCGAGACCCTCGAAGCGGTCGTCACCGAGATCGATGAGCTCGCCGGTTGGCTCAAAGACCTCGCGGGCGAGGGAGCGCGCTGGGCGCTCGAGCTCGAATGAGAGCCGATTCCTGACTGTCAGTCAGGCATCCCATGATCTCCACCATCGAACCGGCTCTCCTATCGCACGTAGCCGCGCAGCGAGAGCGAGAACACTTCGGCGTTCTCGAGGTGCACACGAAGACGGTACTTCCCTTGCGGAAGCTCGGCAAGACTCCGCTCGCGGAAGCGCGCCGGCGCTCGCAGAACGTCTCCTCGGATCGGCTCGGCGTCGTCCATCGTGAAGCCGCGCAGGCGGTAGCCGTTTTCGTCGAGCACCTCGACGCGTACGGAGGCGTTTTCACCGCGTGCGTCGGCATTCACTCGAATCGCGCGGGCAGCCGAAAGGTCACGCGCACGAAGGGTGATCTGCCCGATACGGCCGATGGGCCGAAGCCCCGCAAAGCGATCGAGGCGCAGCGTTGCGAGACCGACGCCCGAAATCTGCCGCGAGTCGTTCGAGTTCCACGGCTTGCCGTAGCCGCCGTAGTAGAAACGAATCTCGTCGTCGACCTCGATCGGCGTCGCGTTCGACCAGATCAGGCTCGCGTCGAAGCGAGACTTGTCGTCGAGCGGCGGGATGAGCCACTTCCCGCGCGCAGGACGCTCGAAACGAAGACCGTCGTGCGAAACCGCGAGCTCGATCGGCATGTTTCCCGTCTCACCCGGATCCATCACCTGGAGAAGCGAGAGGTATCGCCCGCGACGATAGAACGTCGGCCCACTGTGAAGCTGCACGCCCCCGCTCCCGCCACCGCCCGTCGTCCTCGCAAGATCGTCGCCCCTCGTGCCCTTCGATTCGCCCGCGTGATCGTGTTCGTCCGGCCAAAGGACGAGCTGCGGCTTCGACCACGACACGAAATCACGACTCTCCGTTCGCACGACGGCTCTCTTCCAGTGCATGGTGCCGTCGGGACCGTCGAGCCAAGTCTTCGCGTAGATCACGAAGGCCTTTCGCGCCGGATCCCAGATGGGGTCGGTGACGTCGCTCGTCGAGAGCGGCGGCCCGTTGCGCCCGTCGTCGGGCTCGTCACGCAGCCTCGGCTGCGCGTACTCGCCGTGCGACCCGCGGATGACCGGATTCTTCTCGTACTCGTCCCAGTGGATACCGTCAGGAGAGAACGCGACGCACGTTCCGTAGCGATCCCAATACGCGAGCTTGTACCGACGCTTCGCATCTTTGTCGTGCGGATCGAAGATCACGCCAGCGCCGTACCCGACCTTGAAGACGAGATTGTTCTTCGTGCTCCCCTCGAACTCGAGGAGACCGAGCTCAGGCTTGCGCCACTCGCGACCGTTCGTCGACGTCGCGTAGGCGAGGTAGCAACCGTGCTGCGGCGTCCACGCTTGGTACCAGAGCTGGTAGTTGCCGGAGCGCTCATCCCGGTGAACGCTGCAGTACGCGACCGTCCCTCGCTCCCATGGTTTGCCCGCCGCGATGATCGGACGATCACGCCAGCGACGCGCCTCATGAAAGACACGCTGCGTTCCGCTGCGGTAGAGCACGTCGCGATCGTCGATGAGCCAGACGTCGTCGAGCTCGACTCGATCTCTTCCCGCTTGCCAATCGAGCAGCGAGATCTCGCCGCGCAGGACGAACTCCGGCGCGTGACCGAAGTACTCGCCCTTCCACCAGAACCCCGCCGTCTCACCGGGAAAGAGATAGGCGGTGTCGCCAATGACGTGCGTCGCCGGACCGTGATCGTCGTAAGGAAGCGGCGTCGCGGTGCCGAAGAGGTCAGTATCCGTGTCGTAGACCCAGACGTGATTCTCGTAGGTCGTCCCCGCGAGACGCGGGTGCTGCTTCCAGCTCGATCGATCGATGCGGGACGGCCGACCGTAGCGAGGTCGCGCCGTTTCGTCGGGATTCAGGATCTCGGGATAGGGATAGCCCGTCGGAAGGAGCAGATATCGATCGCGGTAGACGATCGAGCCCGAGCCGAAGCCGGCGACCGCCACAGGGAGATCTCGCAGCCGCGTCCACGTCGAGCTCGCCGGATCGAATCTCCAGTTGTCGACGACGCAGTACGCTCTTCCCTTCCGGTCGACACTCTTCCGATCGACACCGTAACCACCGACGACGTAGAGCTGCCCCTCGAGCGCCGCGAGTCCCGTCATCATGCGAGGTGTTCCCGGGCACTCAGAAAGCTCCCGCCACGCGGGTCGCTCGGCAGCCGTGTCGAAGACGTAGAGCCGCGCGCCGAAGCGATCGATCTTTCCGGTGCGATCCGTCGAGACGTGATAGGCCTTCGCGTCGTAGTCCATGCCTCCGAAGAGGTAGATCCTCGATCCGATCGCGACCGCGTTGCCCGCGGCGGCCGCTCGCGGGAGATCAGGAAGCGCCGTCCACGTCCACGCGCCGTCGCGACGCGAGAGCTTGAAGCCATCGCGATACGAGAACGGCTCGGTGTAGCTGAACCCGCCCCAGAAGTAGATCTCGTTCCCGACGGTCGCCGCGAACATCTCTTGTCGCGCAGCACCGGGAAAGTCGGGAATCGCACGCCAACCGCGTGAAGGATCTTCGATATCGAGCGCCCAGCCCTTCTTGAGAAAGCCGCGTGGATACTTGCCCGGCTTCCAATCGTCGTCCGTTCCGTGACAAAATCCTCCGACCATGACGAGCTGCCCGTCGATGACGCCACCGTCGTTGTCCTGCATTCCCTGGGGAAGAGGAGGCGCGGCGCCCCTGGCGATCGAGAGCATCTGCGGAAGCTCTCGTTGACGTTGAGGCGCCGGGGACGCCGGCCGTCCGAGGTCGATCTGCCGGCTCCAAGAGTCTCGCCACCCATCTGCGCTGCGCTCGGCGATCTGGAGCTCGTCCCCACGCAGACGCACGACGACGAATCCCTTGGGCGTGCTCTTCGTCTCGGGCTTCTTCGGATCCCGATCGCGCTGAGGCGAAGGAGCCATGAGCACGTCGTAGCCCTGCCAGCGATAGCGCCGGTACGCGTGCTCGTGGCCGTGAAGGATGAGCACGACGTTGTACGGTGCGATGACCTCTTCGAGCGCGCGAAGGTCATCGTGCTTCCACCACTTCTCGAGCCCCCACCCTCGCAATCCGTAGTGCCACATGAGAATCACGGGGCGACCGGAAACGCCGACGCGCTCGCGGAGGTCGCGCTCGAGAAAGCGAAGGCTCTCGCGCGGATTGTTCCACGGTGCCTCTCGATCGTAAACGGGACGTGGAGCATTCCCGGGGAAGGCGTTGAGATTGACGAGGTGGAGAGGCCCCCAGTCCCACGAGTAGTGATAGCCCTCCTCGCAGAAGGAAAGATCGCCGAGACGCTGACGATTGCGAGCGACGAAGTCCTTCTCGATCACGCTCATCGCGGAGCTCGGCAAGCGCGAGTCGAGATCGTGATTGCCGATTCCCTCGTACGTCGGAAATCGCATTCGCGCAGCACCGCGAGGATGGAAGAGCTTCTGGTAGAGCTTCCAATTCTCCGGATTCTTCAGATCGTCGACGAGATCCCCCGCGACCAGGACTCCTCGCGGCTCTCCGACCTTGCCCCCGAACGGAAACTCCTCGTCCGGCGCACGATTCATGATCTCGATCATCTCTTCGGTGCCCGCCGTCCCCCAACGCGGGATGTTGATCTGCGGATCAGCCGTCACGAAGAAGACGACGTCGTCCGCAGCACCGGCAGAACTTCCGAAGACCGCGACGATCCCCACGGCGAGAGCTCGCACGAAAGCGCGACGCCGAAAAGGAATCTCGACGCGAGCCTCGGCCCGCCTGTTATTCTGATGCGCTGAAGAAGATCGAAGATTCAGAAACCAGGCCATCTCGAATGAACCACACTAGCTTTCGCGTGTTTACGCAGCGTCTCGTTTCGTGCCGAACGGCCGTCCTCGCGCTCGTCGTTCTCGCCATCGGATCACAAGCCGGCTTCTCCGACGACAAGATTTCGATTCGTTCCCCGAGCGGCAACTTTCTCATCGAGCTCACGATCGGCGAGGACGGTCGCCCGACCTACCGCGTCGACCGGGGCGGCAAGCCGATCATCACGCCGAGCGGCCTGGGCTTCCGCCTGCCGGACGATGTCGACTGGACGAGCGGTTTCGATCGACTCGAGCTCGTCGACCGTGGCAAGAACGACACGACGTGGACACCGGCTTGGGGGGAACGTTCGCAGGTGCGAGACCACTACCAGAGCGCCGTCGCGCGTTTTCATCGTGAAAAACCCGCCGCGACGATTCAGCTCGTCATCCGAGCCTACAACGAAGGCGTCGCTTTCCGATACGTGCTCGCGAAGGGGCCGAAGCCCGACGCGAAAGAGATCGTGATCTCGACGGAGGAGACCGAATTCCGCCTTACCGCAGATCACGATCTCTGGGCCGCCTACTCGGCGCAGGGAGAATACTCGAAGGTGCCGCTGAGCGAGATTCGGCATAGCGTCGAGCGCCCCTGCGTCCTCGAGCCGAAGGACGGTCCCGTGATCGCGGTATCGGAAGCCGCGCTCGTCGATGACTCACGCATGCGACTCCGGCGTGACAAGGGAATCGCGATCCACCTCGCCCCGCGAGAGACCGCCACGAAGTTCGAGCACCCCGGAATCCTCCACAACCGAGCGGATCTCGATTTCTTGCGTACGAAGGTGCGCGCCAGCGAGAGTCCGTGGAAGGAGGCTTGGGACGAGCTCCGCAAGCACTCGCTCTCGCAGCTCGACCGCAAGCCGAAGCCGCGCGACAAGGTTGTTCGAGGCGCCTACAACCGCCCGAATCTCGGGGCCAACGACTTCATGACCGACGGCGCGTCGGCCTACTCGCACGCTCTCCAGTGGTACGTCACGGAAGAGCGCAAACACGCCGAGAAGGTCGTCGAGATACTCAACGCCTACGCGACGACGCTCGAGTCGATCGGAGGACACGACGCACGATTGCTCACGGGCATGGGCGGGACGAAGTTCCTCAACGCCGCGGAGATCATCCGCCACACCTCGGACGTCTGGACCGACGAGGATCAAAAACGCTTCGAGAAGATGGTCCGTGGGGTCCTCTATCCCGTGATCGAGAACTTCTTCCCGACGGCCAACGGCAATTGGGACGCGTCGATGATCCAGACGATGCTCGCGATGGGCGTCTTTCTCGACGACCGTGCCATCTTCGACCGCGCGGTGAGCTACTTCCTCCACGGCGAAGGGAACGGCGCCGTCAACAAGTACTTCAACCACTTCGGCCAGTGCCAGGAGAGCGGTCGCGATCAGAACCACACGCAGATGGGACTCGGCTACCTCGCCGACTCTGCCGAGATCGCATGGAAGCAGGGTCTCGACCTTTACTCGTCCTACGACGACCGTCTGCTCAAAGGCTACGAGTACACGGCGAAGTACAACCTGGGCCATGAGGTGCCCTTCGAGACCTACACGAGCGTCGGCGGTCGCCACACGCACACGAAGATCTCCCCGAAAGGTCGCGGCAACTTCGTAATGATCTGGGAGCGCGCCTTCCACCACTACCACCATCGTCGTGGGCTCGAGATGCCGTTCACGAAGCAGGTGCTCGAGAAGATTCGGCCGCAGCGTTGGCAGTTCGAGTACGCGTCGTGGGCCAGCTTGACGACTCGAGGTCAGCCGAACTGAGCTTGTACCGCGACTGATGCTGACCTGCCCCACCTGCGAAAAGCGCCTCGGGCGAATCGACGGAGAGATCGGACGGATCTACGCCTGCGAAGAGTGTCGAGGGCGGATGGTCTCGTTCGCGATCCTCCGGCGACAACGACTCTCGCGCGAGTTTCTCCAACGTGCCTGGGTCGCGGCGAAAGGCGGCAACGAAACGTCACTCGAGAGCGAACGACTCTGCCCGCACTGTGTGCGCAAGATGCGCGAAGTCACCGAGCCGCTCTCCGCAACAGACGATGTCGAGCTGACGCTCGACATCTGCACGCTTTGTCTCTCGGTCTGGTTCGATCCGGGTGAGTCGTATCGCATCCCACGCGAAATGCAGCGGGAGGGCGAACGGGAAGAGATCACATCGCCCGCAGCGAGAGAGGCGTTCGCGCGCGCCGACCTCGAGAGAGTCCGAAGACGTGCCGAAATCGAGCACGACCAACACAGCCCGCCGGCTCAGTGGCAGACACTGCCCGCGATCTTCGGCTTTCCCGTCGAGCCGGATGCGCCTCCGCGCATCGGCATCCCGTTGATGACCTGGACCCTCGCCGCGTTTTGCCTCCTCGGATTCTTGGCGATTCTCCCAAACGATTTCTCCGGGCTGATCGACCGTTTCGGGTTCATCCCGGACGAACCGAGTCGGTACTTTCGTCGCATCAGCTCTTCATTCTTCCTCCACGCGGGCTTCTGGCACTTCCTCGGCAACGTCTACTTTCTTCTCGTCTTCGGCGACAACGTCGAGAGCGAGCTCGGGCGATCGAAATTCCTGCTCCTCGTCGGTGGCGCGCACGTCACGGGCTTGCTCGCTCATGCCGTCCTGACTCCCTATCCCGAGATTCCCGTCGTCGGAGCGAGCGCCGGAATATCGGGAATCATCGCCTACTACGCCATCGCCTTTCCGAACGCGCGCGTCGGCTCGTACTATCGCTTCGGCTACACGATGCGCTGGCTCTCGATGCCCGCGGTCGTCGCTTTCGGCCTCTGGATCGTCATCCAGTTCTTCGGCGCGATCGAGCAACTGTCCGGATACAGTAACATCTCGAGCGTCGCGCACATCGCGGGCGCACTCGTCGGAGTCGGCGCGGCCTTCATCGTCCGTCGTCAGCGCCACGAGTTTCGGGAAAGGAACGAATGATGAATCGTCGAGCTCTCGTCGCCCTCTGTCTCTTCGCGCTCTCCACCACGACCGTCTCGGTCGCCGACGACTGGCCCCAGTGGATGGGCCCGAAGCGAGACAACGTCTGGCGTGAGGAAGGGATCATCGAGACATTCCCCGACGGCGGCCCCAAGGTCGTCTGGCGCACCCCGATCGCTGGAGGCTACGCGGGCCCCGCCGTGGCGAACGGACGTGTCTACGTCACCGACTACTCGACGGAAACCGCGTTCAAGCCGAACTTCGACCGCAAGTCGGAGACAGGCACCGAACGTGTACTCTGTCTCGACGAGAAGAGCGGCAAAACCATCTGGAAGCACGAGTACCCGGTCGAATACTCGATCTCCTACCCGGCCGGCCCACGCTGCACGCCGACCGTCCACGACGGCAAGGTCTACGCGCTCGGCGCACACGGTCGACTCATCTGCTTCGACGCGAAGTCCGGCAAGGTGATCTGGGAACACGAGCTGACGAAGAAGTACAAAACGAAGCCCGCGCTCTGGGGCTACACGAATCACCCTCTCGTCGACGGAAAGAAGCTCCTCTGCATCGCCGGCGGCGAAGGAAGCCACGCGGTCGCGTTCGACAAAGACTCGGGCAGCGAGCTTTGGCGCACCATCACGGCGAAGGAGCAGGGCTACTGCCCTCCCGTCATCTTCGAGGCGGCCGGTGTTCGACAGCTCGTCCTACTGCGTGCCGACGGCATCTCGGGCGTCAATCCCGAGAGCGGCTCGGTCTACTGGACGGTGCCGTACGAGGCGAACAGCGGCTCGATCATCATGACCCCCGTTCGCTACAAGAACTTCGTCTTCTCGGCGGGCTACTCGAACAAGAATCTCCTCATCGAGCTCGGAACGGACAAGCCGTCCGCGAAGGAGGTCTGGCGCAATCTCAAGAAGAAGGCGATGTCGCCCGTCAACACGCAGCCCTTCCTCGTGGACGACGTTCTCTACGGCTTCGACCAAGGCGGAACGATGTACGCGGTCGAGCTGCCGAGCGGCGAACGCCTCTGGGACAGCACGGAGCCCGTCGGCGGTGGACGAGCGAAGCACGTCGCGACGGCGTTCATCGTGCGCGAGAAGACGAAGTCACGCGATCGATTCTGGCTCTTCAACGAGAGCGGCGAACTGATCATCGCGAACCTCTCGCCGAAGGGCTACACGGAGAGCGCCCGAGCGAAGATCCTCGAGCCGACGGGCGTCGCGTGGGGCCGCAAGGTGCTCTGGAGCGCTCCCGCGTTCGCGAATCGGCGGATCTACGCTCGCAACGATCAAGAGCTCATCTGCGTCGATCTCGCTCGGTCAGCCGTGGAGGGGCCGAAGTAGAAGCTCAGTTCGACTCACGCTTTCGAGAAGACGAGCACCGAGTTCGCGGGAATCGTGATCTGCGCAGAGGTTGGCATCGCGTGACGCGGATCTCCCCACGCGTGAACGCCGCCGCCGTTTCCGCGGGCCTGCGGATTGACCCAGTGGTCGTAGACGTCACTGTTGAACGACTCCGTCCACGCGCCGAAGCCCGGAAAGCCGAGCTCGTAACCGTAGAGCGTGCTCGAGTTGAGGCTCGCGACGATGACGACATCCTCACCGCGCTCCGGAGTCCAACGCTGGAACGCGATGACACGATTCCGATTGTGCACGTGAATGACGCGACAACCTTCGGCCCGGAACGCGGCGTGCCGAAAGCGCGTCGCGATCGCCTCACGCGTGAAGCGGTGGAAGTCGCCCATCGACGGATCCTCCCCCGCGAGTCCTTCCCAGTGGAGCAGCTTGTCGGCGTGATTCGCCACGTCGTCGGCCCACTGCTTGTCCTCGAGAAACTCCTGCCCCATGAAAAGCATGGGCGTTCCGGGAGCGAAGAGCACAAGACCGAGAGCGACGCGAGAGCGGCTGCGCGCGAACCATGAGCGAGGATCGCTCGGATCGGCGAGCGACGGCATGCGGGCTTCGCGATCGCGATAGACTTCGTCGTGATTCTCGACTCCCTGAACGGCTTGCCACGCGGACGCGAAACCGGGCGCGCGCAGCTGCCGCGCGATGCCGTCCATGTCGACCTCGTGATCGCCGGGGTAGCTCGCTTGCCCGACGACCCTCCGAATGCTCTCGCGCAGACCATCGTGCAGCGTACAGTCGAATCCGGCCCCGCCTTCTGACCGACTCCGTACGATGTCGGGATTGACGTTCCAAAACTCGGCGTGATCGATCGCGTCGTTCTTGACGTACTTCGTCGTCTCGGTGAGCGCCTGACAGAACCTCCAGCCGTTCTCCCCGGCCTCGTGGACGAGCACGCTGACCTGGTCGTAGCGAAAGCCGTCGACGTGATACTCCTCGAGAAAGAACTTGGCGTTGTCGATGAGGAACTGCCTCACCTCACGCTTCCAGAACGCGAAGACGAGTCCGCCCGCGTGCCCCTGACTCGTGAAGTAGAGCGAGTCGTTATTGTCACCGCGGTGCTCCATGTCGAAGAAGTAGAGACTCTCGTCACCGAACTCCCCGCCGGCGTGGTTGTAGACCACGTCGAAGATGACTGCCATGCCGTAGAGGTGAGCGAGGTTGACGAGCGTCTTGAGCTGATTGACCGAGCCGCGCAAGGTCTCGAGCTCGATCTCCTCGACTCCCTTCTGCCTGAGGAGACGATTGACTGTCTGAAGGTACGGGCCGAGCCGATCGTCTGGCACGCCGTACTCCATCTCGGGAGAGAAGTAGTCCGTACCGTTGTAGCCCATGCTGAAGAGCGTCTGGAACTCGACGATCGGCAGCAATTGGAGGCACGTGACGCCGAGGTCGTCGAGGTACTCGAGCTTTTCGACGACGTCGAGAAAGGTCCCGGCCTGCGCGGGAAGTCGCGGCGCGTAGAACGTGCCGACGTGGAGCTGGTAGATGACGAAGTCGCTGAACTCGGGCGTCTCGAAAGACGAGTCCTGCCAAGGAAAGCTCGGCGAGCGGACGATGCAATTGCTCTGGGGCCAGTCGGGTGTCAGCTCGCGCGCGTAGGGATCGCGCTTCCAGCCGCCGCCCGCAGGACCGACGATCCAGAACTTGTACTCGTCGAACTCTCGGACGCCCGGGAAGAAGCCGCTCCAGTAACCGTCCGAGTCCTTCGTCAGGAGCGTCGCATCACAACGCTGCCACTCGTTGAACGTGCCGAGCACGTGAACCTCGAGCGCCACCGGAGCCCAGGTGCGGAAGGTCGCCCCGCCCTCGACGAGGTTGGCGCCCATCGGTGTGTTGCTGGTGACGAGTTCGATCGAGGCCGGCATGGCGAGTGTTCCTCAGTTGGAGTCAGGTATCTCTCCTGAGGAGCTTTATCGGCAGAAAGTGCCGAGCGACTGCAGAGAATCTCGCCGTCGCCGCCTACTTATCCTTCTTCGCCGTGCCGGCTGCAGCCCAGGCCTTCCACTGCGCCTCGACGTTTGCCTTGTCGGCGTTGCCGGCGTGGAAGAGGAATCGGTAGCGGAAGATCACGCTATTCCCCTTCTTGATCACGAGGTTTCCCGTGCCTCCCGGCTTGCGCTCGAAGTCGTGAATGCCGAAGGGATTCGCCGCGACGAGGCCGTAGTCACGCGCGTGCCACCAGGTGGGATGGCGCAGGTTCGTCGGGTGATCGAAGATCGAGACGCCGACCTCCTTGCCGTCGATCTTGGCCGAGTAGTCGACCCACTTCGCACGCTTGCCCCAGATCCCCTTGCCCTTGACGCCCTCGCTGTTGCGCGCGTCCGCGCCGCGGTTGATGCGCAGCGCTGGATTCGTGCGGATGCCGGCCGAGCCTTCCTTCGTGTCGCCGAAGGTCACGTCGCCGTGCGAAGCGATCAGCTCGACCGTGTAGTCGATCGCGCGATCACCGTTGGAGAGAGCGACGAACTTGATGTGCTGATGGTCGGTCAAAACGATGCTACCGTCCGCCTTCTTCCAGTCGTTCTCGAGGTAGACGCTGGCGGAGTTCGACGCTCCCACGACCGTCTTGCCCTCCGGGACCACGATCTTCGCGAGCTTGCAGACGATCGTTCCGGCGTTCTTCCCGAGATGCCAGAAGCTGATGCCGTTGACGCTGCCGTGCGTGTACCAGAGCGACTGATGATGCGGGTGATCGGGTCGCTCGCCCTCGACGCCTTTCTTCATCGGATGGTGGCGGATCATCAAAGCGCCGCCCGGCCCGAAGATCGGATAGATGATCGGCTTCGCGTAGCCCTTGTGGCAGAGCGTCGCGAAGGGCTGCCCGTCAATCGTCACCGCGATGCTCTTGCCATCGTCTTTCGCCTCGACCTTCTGCGGGACGGGCTCGACTTCCGCCGAACGCACGTTCGGCGAGACGACAAAGAACAGAACGGCAACGAGACACGTGGCTTGGCGCATCGAAGGCATGTCGGTTTCCTCTCTTGGTCAGATCTTCCCGGCGGAAACGCCGAAGGAACAGCGTACCAGGATGTCCGAGCGGGGCGAACAGAAAGTGGAGGGAGAAGCCCGTCAGCGGGCAGGCTCCTCGACCCACTCGAACGCGTCGAAGGCGATATCGGCGTCGGCGAAGGGCTTGTTCTTCACTGGCAAGATCTCGAGTGCGACGAGCTCGCTCCAGCTCGAAAGTGTCGGAGCCTTCTTTCGCATTCCCGGGAGGTCACTCTTCCCCAAAGTGACCGTCTGCCAGCGTTCTCCGCCTGTCAGCTCGATCAACGCGACGAAGCTGTTGGCTCTGTGAGAGACCACCGCGT
>CAYZGY010000162.1:0-12041 GCA_964478085.1 uncultured Planctomycetia bacterium | reverse complement strand
TCCAAGCGGCCGATTCGCCCGAGCTCTTCGTCGCTGAAACTCGCCAATGCAGGCTCCTAAGGTGCCCTGGGGGGAGGGTTTAAGCTGTTTATCGGTCTTCCGAGGGCGCTCGGGGCCCTTTTGGGGGCCCTCGGATAGAGTTTTTCGCAAAGACTCGAGAGGTCCCGAAAAAGGCCCGAGAAGGACCCGGCGACGAAATCCGAAAACATCCTAAGAAGACCCCATCGAGAGACGACCTCCGGGTAGGAAGCACGTGACTTCGAGGAACGGCATGACCGACCAGGATCTCTTACAGGCCTACGTCGATTCCAGCGACGTGGACTCGCTCGGGACGTTTCTCGGTCGCTATCAAGAGTCCCTCGTTCGATTCGTCTCGGGCTTTCTACAGGACGACAGCGCGGCGCAAGACATCGTGCAGGAGACGTTCCTGCGTGTCGCGAAGCAGCCGAAGCGCTTGCTCGACGTCGCGAGTTGTCACAACTGGCTTCTTTCGGTCGCCCGCAATTTGAGCGTCGACCATCTGCGAAAGAAGATTCGCCGACGCAAGCACACTTCGGCGTATCAAGAGGAGGTCGCCCACGTTCAGGAGGCGGCCGAAGCGGCAGACGCGGAAGTCTCGCGCGTGGAAGTTCGCGACCGCGTGCGCCGCGAGATCGATCGGCTCAAGCCGCGCCTTCGTGAGCTGATGCTCCTGAAGGTGCAGGAAGGCAAGAGCTATCGCGAGATCGCGGAGATCACCGGCCTGTCCGTGACGAACGTCGGCTACTTGATTCACCAAGCGATGGGAACACTCAAGTTCCGTCTCAAGGATCTCCGGGAGACACTCGAATGACTCAAGCGAAGCATCCGGAATCCGATTCCTTCGATCTCCGATACCTGCTCACGGCGTACCTCTTCGACAGTCTCTCCGCCGAAGGTCGTCGCGAAGTGGAAGCACAGCTCGAGAAGAGCGCGGCTTGTCGCGCGGAGCTCGAGGAGCTGCGATCGACGCTCGATCTCGTCGAGGACGCGCTCACGGCAGCCGATACGGGTGGCGCGGAGACGAGCCCGGACAGCGGCACGCGCTATTCTTTTGAGGAGCGACGCCTCGAACGCGTCCTCGAGGCGTCGAGACGATCGACCGCGCGACGCGGAACGATTCTCGGCATGCCGCGATCGGTCATCTGGTCAGCGGCGGCAGCGGTGGTTCTCTTCCTGAGTATTTCCTGGATCCCGTGGATGGCCCTCAACGACACGAGCGCTCCCAGTGACAGCTCTCCAACCGCGTATTCGCCGCAGGGTCAGATTCCGGGCGGGCTGCAGTCCGCTCCCACGCTCGAGCGCTACGATGCCGAGTTCGCCGACAACTTCTCGGCTGACGCTTTGGAGGACCTCACGGAGTACAACGCGCTCTGGGGCGGACCCGACAATCCCGGCTTCCTCGAAGGTCGGGTACGAAGCGAATCCCTCGCCCAGAAGGGGAAGAAGAAATCGATTCCGATGCACCGGCCGAGCGAGAGCGAGGAAGGCGAATCGCGACGCAAGTTCGAAGACGGGGTCGTGGAGGGCGGCGATTCGAAGGACGGTGACTCGAGAGAGGTCGACAAGGAGTCCGAGCTCACCATCACGGATAGCGAAGGTGACAGAGGCGGGGTCCAAGGCTGGTCGATTTCCGTCAATCCTTCGAAAGGCGACAGCCGACTTTCCAATAGCCGCCCGCACGCCAATGCCGGCGCGGTCCGCGGACGCACCAGCTCGCGCTCCGAGCCTGCGAGCAGCAAGCCCGGCAGTGCCGGCGATGCCGGTGGTTTTCTCGGCTACGACGCGAACAAGCGACGTGATCTCAAGAAGACGCCGAAGATTCTCGACGACGCGGAAGCGTCGAGGCCGGCGCCGACCACCAAGGGAATGCTCTCGCGTCGCGGTACGGGCGGCGAGAAGATGAATGCTGATCTCCGCGGTATTGCGAAGACCGACGGCAAGGCTACGATGCCGACGAAGCCTTCCCCACCGGCCGATCCGGCGCTCGATCCCGGTACGCTCGATCCCGGCACGCCCGGTCCGGGGGGAACACCTCCGAGCGGTCCGAGGCGACCGAAGCCGAATGTGCGCCCCGCCGATCAGAACGCCGTCGTCCTCGGCGAGCGCATCCTCGCTGCGGAGGAGGTTCGCGACGTCATGTCACCCGTGGACGAGCCGGACGAGGACAGCGACGACATCGTCGATGGAGCCGCGAACTCCTGGGTGCGCCTCTACAAGCGGCAACCCGGCGACAGCCTCCAGATCAGCGGCATCGACCGCCCCCAGGGAGCCGGCAAGGATGTCCAAGGCTGGTCCTACGGTTTCGGCCTGGACCCCGCGACGACACAGAATCGATCGAGCCGGGTCACCGCCTCGTCCGAAGGCAAGAAGGCTTCACAGAAGTCGTCAGGTGTTGCCGGCGATGGCGATCCGTTCGCGACCGGGTTCAGCGACGTCGACGAAAGCCCCCGCGAGGCGGCGCTCGGACGGGTAGGCGCAGAGAGCCTGTCCGATAGCCGACGTAGTCCTGGGCAACAGGGTCAAGGCCAGGGTCAAGGCCAGGGTCAGGGCCAGGGTCAGGGCGAAGGCCAGGGCCAAGGCCAAGCGCAAGGCTTGAAAAAAAGCGAAGAGCGTCACTACACCGGCAAGGAGATCGTCAACGGTGGTCGGGGTGAGGGAGGCCGGGGTGGAGGTGGACGCAAGACTCTCGCTGACGACCTGCTGCGCGACATCGGCGGCGACGGTAGCGGTCCCGATCCGAAAGGCGAGCCGGCCGTCGAAATTCCGCAGGGCACGGATATCAGCAACCTGACGAATACGGAGCTCGGTCGCAAGCTCGAGCAGATTCGAGCGTTTCGCAGCGGCAACAACGAGCTCCAGTCACGCATCGAGCAGTACGAGATTCCCTTCCGCCTTCAGGCGGAGCACAAGCATGTGCCGGGTTACGATCAGTCGACCGGTGGCGTGACCCACGGCGATCTCAACGACCTCTATTCCTTCTCGACACCCGGCGGCAAGGATTTCGCCAAGCGCCTCCAGAACCTCGATCAGATTCGCCTTCCCGGAGCCGATCGCGAACGAGTCGACGAGTACTACCAGAAGCTTCAGGAGGCCCTCGAGAGCGAGTCAGAGAACCGCCCGTTGTCTGACGAGCGGGAGAAGGAAGGCGAGCAGGCGCTCGGCGGCAGAGACGGTGGAGACGGTGGAGACGGCGGAGACGGTGGAGACGCCGATTCGCCGATGGACAAAGGCGCCATCGCGCGTGGCTACGCCGTTGGCATCGGTGGCGGACGGAGTGGTCGCTATGGCAGGAGGTTCGGGAACGACGAGTGGGCGGAGAACGCTGGCCAAGTCTTCCGCATCAACGAGAAGGACCTGCGAACCTGGCGCTTCTACAACCGCGTCGACGAAGAGCTCTCCTTCGATCAGATCCAGTCGCGCCGTCTCTCGATTCCCGCTCCCGTCGTCGGCGACGACGGGCTCGGCGAAAAGGAGTTCCGCACGCGCTACGGCGTCAATCCGTTCGTCAGCACACGTCGCGACCGACAGTCGACCTTCGGAATGGACGTCGACAACGCCGGCTACACGCGAACGCGCGAGATGCTCCGCTCGAACCAGCTGCCGCCTCCGGGAACCGTGCGCGTCGAGGAGTTCGTCAACAACTTCCCCGAGGATCGCCCGACCGATCCGAGCGCGGTCTTCACGGTTCGTTGCGAAGGCGGCCCGTCGCCGTTCGGCAGCGACGACCTCGAGATGCTCAAGATCACGCTCAAGAGTCGCGAGCTTCGCGCGGAAGAACGCAAAGACGCGATTCTGACCTTCGCGATCGACACTTCTGGCTCGATGGCTCTCGACGGCAAGCTCGACCTCGTGCGCTCGTCGCTGAAGACGCTCATGAACAACCTGCAGCCGACCGACCGTGTCGCGCTCATCGCGTTCTCGACGCACGCCTACGTCGCCCTCCCCCACACGTCGGCGCGTCAGAAGGATACGATCCTCCGCGCGATCGACAGCCTCCACGCGACGGGTGGAACGAACGTCGAAGCCGGCCTCGAGCTCGCCTACCGTCTGGCCAACGAGACCCGCAACCGCCGCGCGGCGAACCGCGTCCTCCTCTGCTCGGACGGCGTCGCGAACCTCGGCGCGGGTGGCCCCGATGCGCTGCTCGCGCGCGTTCGTGGTTACGCGCAAGAGAACCTCGTCTCGCTCTACACGTATGGTTTCGGAGGGGGCGGCTTCGGCACGGGTGGCCGCGACGCGCTCAAGGGCGACAAGATGCTCCAGCGCCTCGCGAACGAAGGCGACGGCAACTATCGCTACGTCGACTCGAAGTCCGCCGCGGGCGATCTCTTCGCGCTTCCCGAGAAGCTCCAGGTTCTCGCGGCCGACGCCAAGATCCAGGTCGACTTCGAGCCCGAGGTCGTCTCGCACTACCGTCTCCTCGGATACGAGAAGCGCGATATCGCCGACGCCGACTTCCGCAACGACAAGAAGGACGCGGGCGAGGTCGGCCCCGGATCGACCGTCACCGTCCTCTACGAGATCAAGCGACAGAGCCAAGCCGGAAGCCTCGGCCGCATCTTCCTGCGCTACCGCGACACCTCGACGCGGCGCTTCGAGGAGTACGACTTCGACCTCCCGACCGGTGTCATCGCAGCGCGCCTCGCGGACACCACGGATCGCTTCCGCTTCCTCGCGAGCGTCGCCGAGTTCTCCGAGCTTCTGCGCGGCAGCTACTTCGCGCGCAACGGCTCGTACGGCGACATCCTCGAGATCCTCGATCGCCTCTCGCCCGAAATGAAACAAACGAACGCGTGCCAGGAAGTCCGCGAGCTCGTCGGCCGAGCGCAGACGCTCACGGCGAACCATTCGCTCGAGGTCCTGACGCGATCGACTCAGAACTCAGCTCAAAATCAATCGCAGAACAAGAAGTGAAGCCGCTCGCTCAACGCGGAGAACGCCCATGATTCGATCCACCGCCATCGCCACGACGCTCGTCCTTCTCTTCGGAAGCGTCCTCGCGCAAGACTTGACGCCGAGCACGACTCCAAAGAACGACGCGGGGAGTGACCGCGTCGTCGTGCGCGAGCAGACGGTCTACGTCCCCTACCGCCAGATCAAGAAGGTCTTCGAGGAGGAAGGTCGCGGAATCTTCCTGCCCTACGAAGAGTTTCTCAAGCTCTGGCGATCGGCGAATCCGAACCCTCCCGACATCAAGAAGACCGAGCCGCCCGCCGCGGCGGTCATCCGCTCGAGCCCGTACAAGGGAAGCGTCGACGGCGACCTCGCACGATTCGAGGTGACGTACCAAGTCGACTCGCTCAAGGACGGCTGGAGCGAGCTCAGCGTTCCGCTGCAGGACATCGCGGTCGAGTCCGTCGATCTCGGCGATTCCAACGCGATCTTCTGGGCGCGCGATAAGGGCTACAGCCTGCTGCTTCCGGGAAAAGGATCGTTCCAGGTCACCGTGCGCTTCGCGGTCAGCGTCGGTTCGGCGCCGGGTCGCAAGACCTTGTCTTTCGGCATCCCGCCCGTCGGCGTCTCGAGCGTCGAGCTGACGATCCCCGAGAAGGAAGCGCGCATCGACGTCGAGCCGAAGACGGCCGCGCTGACTGAGTCGAAGGAAGGTGACGACAAGACCAAGATCGTCGCGCACCTCGGTAACGCGAAACGCTTCGTCGTCAACTGGATGCCGCCAGTCGGCCAGGCAGCCGAAGACGCCGCGGCGCTCATCGCCGAGCAGTTCGCGAGCGCACGACTCGAAGAGCGCGTCCTCGAAACCGAGACGACGATCGTCTACAAGCTCGCGCGAGGTCAGGTCGATCAGTTTCGCGTGCAGATCCCGACGAACGACGACACGCAGCTGCTCTCGGTCAAGGGTCAAAACATCCGACGCTGGAACGTCGAAGGCGACAGGCTCGACGTCGAGCTCCACTCTCCCGTGAAGGACGCGTACCAGCTCTCCCTCCAATTCGAGCGAAACGTCGCGGACGGCACGGCGAACGTCAACGTCGCGTTGCCGAAGATGCAAAACGTGCTTCGAGAGACGGGCTGGCTCGCGCTCGCCCACGACCCCGCGCTGCGCGTCACGATCGACTCGCAGACGGGATTCAGCCAGCTCGATCCGGAGGAAGTTCCGCAGAGCCTCCGACAGCACCTGCGTGTCGGATTCCAATACCTCGCGCCCCCTCCCCCGCTCGCGCTCGGCGTCAGCAAGATCGAGCCCGTGATTCGCTCGCGAACCGTCTCCGTCGTCACGCTCGGTCGCGAACGCGACGACTGGAGCGGTTTCGTCGACTTCGAGATCACGAAGGCCGGGGTTTTCTCGGTCGCGCTGCAGATTCCGGAGCGCTTCACGGTCGAAGAGATCGGCGACGCTTCGACGGTCGACGACTACCAGAGCTCCGAGGTGGCGAACACGCTTCGCACCGTGACGGTCAACCTGCGCAGCCGCGCGCTCGGCAGCTTTCGCCTACCGTTCAAGTTCACCGCGGAGGGCAGCGCCACGCCCGGTGAAAAAACGGTCCACCCGCCCCTCGTCGTCGGCACGAAGCAAGACCAAGGCCTCTTCGGCATCGCGGCGCCGCGTTCCCTGGACATTCGCACGAAGGGCGACGAGGGCCTGTCCTCCGTCGAGCAGAGCGAGCTCGTCCAGTCGGGCATCTTGAGCCGCATCAGCGCTGACGCCGGCGAGCCGCAGGCCTACGCGTACCAACGCAACACGACGGCGACACGCGCACGACTCGACGTCGAGCTCGCCGAAAAGCAGGAAGAGGTCCAAGTCGTCGCGCAGCACCTGATCTCCGTGACCGACTCGGGCCGCATCAAGCTGACCCATTTCCTCGACTACGAGATCCTCTACAAGGCGCGGCGCACGCTCGAGTTCTCCGCGCCGAGCAACCTCGAAGGCGAGCTTCGGTTCCACGGCGAGCAAATCAGCGAAACACCCCAAGCCGAGGCGCAACCGAACGGAATCTCTCGGTGGACCGTGCAGCTTCAGGCCGAGGTCGAAGGTCGCGTGCCGCTGACGATCACGCACGAGATCGCCCCGGAAGTGCTCGAGGACGGCGTCGCGAAAACGGTCGCGATTCCCTTCGTCGTTCCACGAGCAGGAGTCTACAAGTCTCGCAGCGGGTTCGTCGCGGTCTCGAAGAGCGGCAACCTCGAGGTCAACCCCGTCCCGACGAATCTCGATGTCATCGACGAGAGCCAGCTGACGGGCAAGCTCCGCGGCGCGCCCGTTCTCGCCGCGTACTCCTACGCTGCGAACGAGCCGACGCTCGGTCTCGAGCTCACGCGATACAAAGCCGTGCCGCTCGCGCGCACCGCCACCAAGCTCCTCCACGTCAAGGCGGTGCTCTCCAAAAAGCCGGCCATGCTCAAGGCGATCGCGACCCTCGTCGTGCAGAACAGCTCGGCGCAGCCGCTCGAGGTGGAGCTTCCGGATCGTGCCCGCACGGAAAACGTCTACGTCAATGGCCACCCCGTCACGACGAAGCAACGTCAGAACTCCGACACGCAGCTCATTCCGATTCCGAGATCCCAAGGACATGCGACCTTCCCGGTCGTGATCGTCTACGACCAGGCTCTCGGCGATGAGATGGGCTCGACAGGCTCGCAGAGCATCTCGCTACCGAGCGTTCGAGAGACCGAGGCGGCGCCGATTCCCGTCCAGCGTGTCGAGCTCGATCTCCACGTGCCGCAGGAATACACCTACCTCTCGTGGTCGGGCAATCTTCAAGCGCGTGCGACGCGAGACACGATGGGGTCGAAGTTCTCGCACATCTTCTCGGCAGCCTTCGGTGACTCGCCGAGCGGTGGAGCTCGCTCGCTGCCGACGACCGTCCCAGCGGTCGACGCGGCGTTCGAGCGCACGCTCGACGGCACGGAGCTCCACACCTTCTCGACGATGGGACGCGACGCGACTCTTCGCGTCCGCTACATCTCGCCGAGCTTGTACCTCTTTCTTCAGGTGATCTTCTTCGTCGGCGCGTTGGTCGGCGGTTTCGTTCTCGTGCGACGCATCGAGCTGCCCGAGATCGGTGTCGTCGTCGCGATCTTGGCAACGTCGCTCGTCATCGCTTGGTTCCTCGAGAGCGGCATGGCCGGATTCTTCTCCGCGTCGTTCTACGGTGGCATCGTGCTCGGCATCGGCTTCTTCGCGATGCGCGTGAAGACGGCGGTCGACGAGTGGCGCATGGCGAGACTATCCCTCGCGCCGGATCCGTACCTCGAGGATGCGCTCGAGGAGCCTCCGGAGAAGCCGGCAGAGGAGAAGACGGCAGAGGAGGCGAGCGAATCGAAGGCTGAGGAGTCTGACTCGGGCTCTGGCTCCGACTCCGACTCGGGCTCTGGCTCCGACTCCGACTCGGCGAAGAAGGAGGACTGATCCGTGCGTTCGCATCGACTACGGCTCTTCGCCGCGCTCGCCTGCGCACTCACGACGTCGAACTGGATCGTCGCGCAGGACAGTCCCCGCCCGCTCCGCATTCGGGAGATCTGGGTTCCGGAAGACGAGCTTCTCGAGCTTCAGAAGGACCAACCCGACGGTGTCGTCCTCTCGCTCGCCGAGTACCGGCAGCTCGTCCTCGCCGGTCTGCCTCGTCGCGAAGGCGAAAAGGCCCAGCTCCCGCCGCACAATGCGGTCGTGCGAACCGCCGAGCACGTCGGAACCGTCGCGAACAAGACGGTACGCTTTTCTTCCGAGCTCGAGGTGCACGTCTTACACGACGCGATAGAGACCAGCGGCTGGGTCAAGTGCCCGCTCTCGCCGCTGCCTCCGTCCCTCGGAAGCGTGCAAGTCGATGGGCAGCCCGGATGGCTCGTGCGCGGCGGCAAGGAAGGAGACTTCGTTCTCCTTCGCGGCAAGGGCAAGCACACGATCACGCTCTCGTTCGTGACCCCGAGACAAGAGAACGAAGATCGCTCAAAGGTCGCGTCGGTCGTTCCGAAGGCGCAGAGCGCTCGCGTCGTTCTCGAGGTCGCCGGACGTGCCGAAGCGCGCGCGAATCCGGCGTATCTTCACACGGAGCCCGTCGACCCCGCCGCAAAGCCCGAAGACGCGCGTACACGTTTCGTCGTGGCGCTCGGCTCCGGTACGAGCTTCGAGATCGACTGGCGACGCCGACGGTCTCAAGGGGAGAACGACTCGCTCATCTCCGCGAGTCACGCGGTCGACGCTCTCCCACGCCGCGCCGCGCCCACCTTTCGTTCGCGCACACGCGTTCTGATCTCACGGCGCAAGACCGACCTCCTCGAGCTCGTCGAGGCGGCCGGGACACAAATCGTGTCGCTGAACGGAACGAACGTCCACTCCTGGGAACGCACGGAGAGCGGCATCCAGATTCGACTCAGCGCAGCGACTCTCGGCGTCGTCGACCTGAACCTCGCAGGCGTCCTCTCGGGAAGCGAGATCACCGAACGCGGTCGCCCCGCGACGCGCTTCGAGATCGGAGTGCCGACGATTCGCGGCGCGTACTCGAACTCGGGCTGGGTCGGCGTTCACGCTCCGAACCCGGATCACCTCGACAGCGAGGTTCTCGGCACGCTGACAGAGGTCTCCCCGGTCGACGTCGCCGCGTTTTCGGGTTACACGCTCGCTCGAGCCTATTCGTTCCCGAGCTCCGACGCTCGGCTTCGACTGACGACCCGCGAGCACCAGGCGACGTTCGAGACGACGGCGGCCTGCCTCGTTCGAGTACTCGAAAGCGGTGTGCGGCTCGAGGGCCTCTTCCACGTCAACGTCGGTCGTGGACGCGTCTATCGTCACGACATTTCGATTCCGCAGCCCTGGACCTTCGACTCGCTCGAGATTCTGCCGCGCCCCGACGGATCGAACGTCGCCGTACGCCACGAGCTCATCGAGGAGAACGGCGCGACTCGACTCGCGCTCGATTTCTCGCACGCGAGTGACGGCCGCCGTCCGCTGACCTTCCGCCTGCGCCTGCACCACGCGGACTTCGAGCCCGACATCTCGTGGATCGAGCGCCCCCTGAGCTTCTCCGTTCCGACGGTCACGGACGCAGAGCGCAGCCGCGTGGATGTCGGTGTCGCGCTCACCGAGTCGATGTACGCGGTTTTCCCCGACCTTCCGCGCTGGAACGTGCTCGATCGTGAAGGACTCGCTCTCGTCGGCCTCGACGATACGGGGCTGGTCGCAGGACTGTCGGCGACGCTCGGTACGGGCGAACCGGCTCTGCCGCCAATCACTCTGACGCTTCGCCATCACCGTCCGCAGGGAGAGTTTCAGGCCGTAACGCACCTCCTCGCGCTCGGTGAGCGGGTGCGCGTTCGTGCTGACGTCAAGATCGCCGTCGTCGACCGTGCCGTCGACACGCTTCGCATCACGCTGCCGGTTCCGGAAGCACAGCTCGTTCTCGTCCCGGGCGACGGAATCCAAGAAATCACGAGTGTCGCAGCGAATGCGACATCCAACGTCGGTGCGACGCTCAGCTCGCGCATCATTCGTTACTCGCGACCGTGGATCGGCACACGCGAGTTCCGAGTCGAGTACGAGGTCGAGCTCGACACGCTCGCCAGGACCGACGGCGGATCGCGCGTCCCTTGGATCGAGATCGACGACGGAGCTTCGGCAGGCGCCGGTGCCGGCGCGGCGACGAGCTTCCGAAGCGACTCGAGCATCGTGTTTCAAAGTCTCGGCCCGGTGAAGGTCGAGGTCGCTCCAGGCGACGAGCTGGTCGCGGACGACGTCGACGAGTTGCCAGAGATCGGCGAGCCCTGGGGCGAAGGGAGACTCGTCTTCGGTCATCGATTCCGTGCCGCGTCGGGCTCGCGTCTTCCTCTGGGTCGTGCGCCCGCACGCTTTCGCGTTCTCGAGTTCGATCGCGCCGAGTCCGTCGACGTCATCGTTCGCGAGCTCGAGCTCGTCACCGCGCTCGATGCCGACGGAACCTCGCGAACTCGCGCGGAGCTGCTCCTCGCGTACGGACGTCGCTGGCAGCATCTCGACGTCCGTCTCGACCCGAACGCGAAGCTCATCACCGTGAGCATCGATGACGTCACCGAACATCGCGTCCGCTCCCGGGAAGGCAACGGCCTCTGGAAGATCCCGCTGCCGTCACGCTCCTACGCGCGCATCGCGATCGTGTACGAACGATCGGGCGCGTCGGGATCGTCGCTATCGTCTTGGGGCTCGTGGCGTGAGATCGGACCCGACTTCGGCGACGTGCCCGTCGTCGAGAGCAACTGGACGCTCTACCACCCGCGCGGCTTCCGCTTCTTTCTCGAGGACGGCAACCTCGAATCGTCGACGCCGGCGCTCGAGACGCGCGATCGAAGCTTCCTCGCCGGGTTCTTCCGTCGACTCGGTGAGGGCCGGTTCCCGCTTTCACGCGGACACCGTGCCGGCCAAGAGTCCCGCGAGTTCTATCGTCAGAGCACCGTCGACGCTGCCGGCTCCACCGGCTCAGCCAGCGCCGCCCCTCCGAACAACGCTTTTCGAGAACAGCAAGCAGGGAACGACCTTCTGAGACCTGTCGCACAGCAAGCACGACCAGGCGAAGACTCCGAGCTCCTTCTCGAGCTCCTCCCTTCCGGGTACGTCGTCGAGGCGCGCAAACTCGGTGGCTCGGCCGTGCTCGAGCTTTCCTATCGACGACTCGTGTGGTGGAAGTTCTCGGACGATGCGCTCTTCCTCCTCACACTCGTCGCAGGCTTCGTTCTCGCGTCGCGAGGTGGACGGCGAGAGTTCTGGCCCTACGCGACCGCGGCCTTCCTGACGCTCTCGGTCGCAGCCGACTTCCTCTCCTGGTCGATCGGTTGGGAATCTCCCTTCCTCTGGACGCCGATCTGTCGTGGCCTCTTCGTTCTCCTCCTTCTCGGTGGAGCCTGGGAGCTCTATCGTTTCGTCTCCGCGCGTGCGCGAGCAAAACGTGAAGCCTCTCTCGCGAACCTCGTGATCGCGGGAACTCTCGGCACGCTCGCGGCATTCGGCATGACCAGAGATGCCTTCGCGAAGAGGCCCGCTCCGCCGAAGAACGAAGATCGCGCGATCATCACCTTCGACCCCGCGAGCTTTCCGT
>CAYZGY010000161.1:1475-12096 GCA_964478085.1 uncultured Planctomycetia bacterium | reverse complement strand
CATGACGGCGAGCGTTCGGATCATCTCCGTGCCCGAGGGATTGAGCCCCGTGCGCGAGAGGATCGCCGCGCCGAGGAGGTAGAACGCGACCGTCGCGAAGGTGTAGACGACCATCGAGCACCACGCGTCCCAGCGCATCACTCGCATCCAGCCGCGGGCGCGCTCGGCCCATTCCTCCGAGTCGTCGCGTGGTCCCGTGAACTTCGCGTAACCCTTCTCGATCACACAGTAGGGGTACGTGACGAGCTCGGAAGCGCCGACGCCGATGCTACCGAACGTGAAGAGCGCCGTTCGCAGCGGGTTCTCCGCGGCGGTCTCGCCCGGTGGCGGCAGCTGGAACTTGAGACCTTGCAGGAAATCGTCCCACGTCACCATCCACGATCCGTTCGACTGGAGCGAGATCAGGTTGCCGATCGTGATGAGCGTGAAGAGGCAGACCATCGTCGTCGAGAAGGTCTGGATAATCCCGTAGCGACCGAAGAAGAGGACGACGGCCGTGATGATCGCGATGATCGCTGCCCAGATGCGATCGTCGTAGAGCGTGTCGGGTTTCTCGCGATCTAAGGTGCTCTCCAGCTCTTTCAGCTCGGTGCGAAGCTCTTGGATTCGCTCGACCGGAAGAATCGCCAGTGGGCCGGCGTCGGACGAGGCGATGCGGACGGCCTGCGCTCGGAGGTCTTTCCCGAGGGTCGAGGTCGCTACCTCGTAGAGCGTCCGCCATGCGATGTCGCGTCGTATCCAGGTAGCGGATGCCTCCATCGCGGCGAGCTTCAGGGTGAGGATTCCGACAGCGGGATCGTCCGCGTCGGCTTGGGCTTTCGTGACGGCGTTCTTGAGCTCGTCGATCTCCTCGGTCGTCGCCTCGACTATCGTGATTCCCTCCGCCTTGGCGGCTTGAATCCTCAGCTCGCGCAGGCTGACCGTGATCTTCGTCTCGGCGTCGACGATCTCGTTGTACTCGCGACCACCCTCGGTGATCGGAACACTGATCGAGAGGGCCTGACCGACACCGCCGACGATGCCGCCGAGCTGCGCGAGGCTCGCGAGGAACATCACGAGCCAGTACCAGACGAGCCAGTTGCCGCGGATCGACCTTCCTCGGCCGGCGGGGAATCCCAGGCGCGGACCCGGCACCTCGTTCATGCCGTCCATAGTCGTCCGGCCTGAGTAGATCGAGTAGCGTCCGAGCTCGACCTGGGCGAAGACCTTGATGACGCAGCCGATGATGATGATCCAGAGGAGCCAGAAGCCCGCTTCGGCGCCGACCGCCGTCGTCGCGATGAGCTCGCCCGAGCCGACGATCGAGCCGGCGACGATGAGTCCGGGGCCGAGTCGCTTGAGGATACCGCCGATCGTCTGTGGCGGATCTTCGGTGCCATCGGGCCGTGTTGCCGTGCAGTCTGGCGATGAACTCGCGCCGTCCGGCTCCCGCGTCGGTTCCGTCATGTTGATTTCTCTCGCTTCGGAGACCCGCGGCGGTCGATTCGAGGAACGCTCTGCTTGACCCCTCGTCCTCGACCGGCGGAAAATGAGATCTGGGAAACCTTGGATCTTATGAGGAAACGCCTCCGATGAGAAACCGTCATCTTCTGACCGCCCTCTGCTTCTCGCTCCTTTCTTCGCTCTCGGCCGGAGAGCTCGTCATCGACACGATCGAGTCGAAGGCGATCAGGCAGACCGTGAAGCTCAACGTTCTTCTTCCCGATGGCTACAAGGACGACACGAAAAAACGATATCCGGTCGTCTACCTTCTCCACGGGCTCGGCGGCGACTACACCGAGTGGCGTCGCGTCGGCATCGAATCGGAAGCGCGCGGCTTGCCGCTCATCGTCGTCATGCCGGAAGGGAACAAGAGCTTCTACGTCAATCGCCACGACGATGCGAAGCTGCGTTGGGGCGATCACATCATCGAAGAGGTCATCCCGCACGTCGACAAGAAGTACCGCACGCACGCCGTGCGCGAGCAGCGTGGCGTCAACGGTCTCTCGATGGGAGGCTACGGCGCCATCATGCTCGGACTCAAGCATCCCGAACTCTTCGCGAGCGCGGCGAGCCACAGTGGGGCGCTCGGTGCGGCAAAGCCTTCGGACGGTCGCTTCGACAAGATCCGCAACGCGGTCTTCGGTCCCGACGGTTCGGATCAGCGCAAGTCGCATGACGTCTTCGAGATCGCTCGGAAGCTCGAGAAGAAGAAGTTCCCGCACCTCTACTTCGACTGTGGCTCGAAGGACTTCCTCCTTCCTCCGAATCGTGACTTCGCGAAGCTGCTCGCGAAGCTCGGCGTCGACTACGAGTATCGCGAGGTTCCGGGCAAGCACGACTTCGCGTACTGGAAGCGCAACGTGCGCTACTCGCTGACGGAGCAGCTGAAGGCGTTCGAGCGCGCGAAGGCGGCGGCGAAGAGTGTCGCGAAGAACAGTGGGGGAAGCATCGCTGGTGATTGGGCGGTCGAGGTCGTCTGGAACGAGGACACGACGAGCGACTACACGCTGAAGCTGCGCGAGAAGGGCAGCAGCTGGTCCGGCACGCTCATCAGTCCGCGCAGCGGCGAGCACAAAATCAAGAAGGTGACCGTCAAGGACGGGACGGTTCGCCTCGAGCTCGATCGCGAATTCCAGGGCAATCCGATCACGCTCGTCTACGAGGGCAAGCTCGAGAAGGGCGTTCTATCGGGCAAGGCCGTCGTCGCCGGCTTCGAGGACCAAGCCGAGATCGAGTGGTCGGGGAAGCGCGTGGCAGCTCAGAGATGATTCGCGGTCGGCCGCCGATGTGTTTCGAATCGCTGCATCGTCCGTGAGTCCCTCTGTCAGGGAAACCTGAGGATAGCACGTTCGTCATGTCGTGGCGGGGGGCTCGTGGCACGTTCATCTGTTCACATCCTCGAGGAGGAGCGCGAGACCTTCCAACAGGCTCGCCCGGGTCGGCCTGGCCCCAACACTCAGTACCGCAAGGAAGTCCAGACACGCTTCGATATCCGGTGCGAGGAGAACCGCCGGGCAATCGAGGCTGCCGAGAAGCAGGACGGAGTTTTTCCTCTCGTCACGAACGATCGGGATCTCAGCGTCAAAGAAGTTCTGCGCGCCTACAAGAGGCAGTCGCAGATCGAAGAGCGATTCTCGCAGCTCGAGTCGCAGCTCGAGTCGCAGCTCGAGGTCGCGCCGGTCTTTCTGAAGAGCGTGCGTCGAGTCGTCGCTCTGCTGACGATCTACTACTTCGTGCTTCTGGTGCAGGCGCTTCTGGAGCGGGAGATGCGACGGCGCTCGAGCGATCGTGGGATCGAGTCGCTGCCTCCGTACCCCGAAGAGCGATAGTGCAAGGCCCCGACGACACGGCGTCTCATTGACTTTTCCGGTAACGTTCAGCACGTGCTGCTGAACGTACCGACCGACGACTACGATGCGTGACGGGCCGTCTGGAAACTCGGGAGAAATCCGAACGGACACCCGCGGAAAGTAAGATCGAAGACGGTGAGGCTGCAGTTCTCTCGGCTTTTCGTCAGCATCGCGCTGAACGATGGACCCGGCGCGGCTCGGGTCGTTTTCGACACAGCCCTGAGGATCGATGAGTCCTACGACCCGACTCCAGACTGCTTGTCGGGAGAGAGAGCTGACCCCGCATGCTCGGCGAACCACGACCACTGAGCGAGGGGCCTTGTCGGGGAGGGACGAGCCGCCCCGTGCAGCGCCGAGACGCCAATCAGCCCTTTTGACGAAGCGCGGCGAGCTTGCTCGCGGCGCCGCCGAGCTTCTGCTGGATCTTGGCGGTCGGTGGTGCGGCGCCAGGAGCGTCGCTGTCCGCAGCCTGACTCGCCGGCGCTTCGGTCGCGTTCGAAGTCTCCGCGGCGTCAGCGGGAGCTGGAGCTGGAGCGTCGCCGCCCGGAGCCGCCCCATCGCCGCCGAGCGCTCTGAGACGTGCCGCTGCGGCACGCAACGCACCGCTCGCCGTCGTCCGGTCGACCGATTCGCTCGTCGCTTCGCCACCGGCTGACGGCGTCGAAGCTGCGGAAGCTTCGGCGGGTGCGGAAGCTTCCGCGGGTGCGGGCGAGGAACCCCCCGCGCCGAGGTTCTTGAGCTTCGCCGCCGCGGCTCCCAAACCGGCGATCTTCGTGCCGCCGTCCGAGCCGAGGTTCTTGAGTCGCTCGGCCGCCGCGCCGAGTCCGCCCGCTTGCGTCGTTCCGCCGGACGAGCAGCTCGCGGCGGAGGCCGAGGCCGGCTCGTCCGCCGATGCGTTCTCGTCAGCGTTCGCGTTTTCCGACGCCCCGCCGGGACTGGCTCCGCCCGACTTGAGCCCGCGCAGCCGCGCGGTGATGCCCGAGATCGACGTCTTGACCGGAGACGGCTCCTGAAACGGCTCGCGCGCCGGTCCGCCGACCGTCGCGGTGACGGGCGTCGGCTCGGAGATCGACGATCCTCCCCGTCCGTTCGCGGCCGCGCGCGTCTGGTCGAGCTGGCGCGTCGCTTCGGGATGTCCCGGATCGATCTCGAGCAGCCTCTCGAGCACCTGCGTCGAGAGGCCGAAGTTCTTGTTCTCGAGGTGGATCTTCGCCGCCTTGAGGAACTGCTCGACCGCCTTCTTCTGATCGCCCTGCTCGAGGCAGAGGAGACCGAGTCGATCGACGACGTCCGCAGCGTTCGCGTCTCCGTTGAGGACGCGACGGCAGTAGACCTCCGCCTCCTGCACGTGTCCCGCGAGGATCTCGAGGAGCGCGACGTCCTTGAGTCGCTCGAGCGCTTGCGCATCTTCGCCGCGCGTCTCGAAGAGGTCCGCTTGAACCTTTCGCGTCTCGACGTCGAGTGGATTTTTCTTGAGGATCAGGTCGAGCGCGCGCGCCGCCTGATCGAACTGCTTCTCACCCGTCGCGAGATGCGCGAGGTTGCGCAACTGGTCGCGGCTCTCCTCGAAGCGGCCCATCTTCTCGAGCGTCTTCGCGAGCGACCAGCGGTGCTCGAGATCGCCTTCGAGCTCGATGAGCTTCTCGAGGACCGGAACGACCTCGTCGTAATCTTCCTCACGCTCGAGCTCGGCTCGCCACGCGCGGAGCGTATCGACGGCGCGCTCGTTCTGCTCGTGCTTGAGGTAGTGGTCGACGAGCCAGCGGCTCGAGCGCGAATCTCCCGGCTTGAGCTCGACGAGCGTCGAGTGGAGCGAGAGCAGCGTCTGGACCTTCTTGAGTCGCGCCTTGCCGCCCGCCGAGAGGAGCGCGTTGATGTGATCGATCGCCTTCTGGCGATTGCCCTGCCGGCGGTGGAGCGCGATGAGCTTGAGACGTACCTCGAGGCTCTCGTTGCCCTCGCAGTACATGTTCTGGTAGGCCTCGAGAGCCTGTTGCGCGTCCTTGCGCTCGTCGAATGTCTGAGCGAGAAGCTCCTGTTCGCGCTGGGCGATCTCGGGCTGCTTCGTCGCTTGCGCGAGCTCGACGATCTTCTCGTGGAACTGCGGAATGCCGTCGAGGTGCGCCTTGATCTGGATCAGGAAGCGCAGCGGCTTCTCGTCGTCCGCCTGCTTCGAGTAGACGTCGACGAGCTTGAGCGCGACGTCGAGAGCCTCCTCTTTGCGACGCTGCTGCAGGTAGATCTCGAGCAGCTTGTCGAGCGCGACCTCGGAGTCCGGCGTGATCTTGACGACGCGACGCAGGCAGTTGATCGCTTCGTCGGTGCGCAGCTGCGAGAGGCAGCTGGTCGAGAAGCTCAGGTAGCGTTGCGCGGCTTCACGACGACGACCGAGGCGATCGAGCGTCTCGGCGAGTCGGAACTCGAGATCGAAATCGTTGAGCCCGCGCTCCTTCGCACGCTCGAAGAGCTTGCAAGCCTTGTCGAGCTGTCCCGTCGATGCCATCTCCGCGCCGAGCTGGAACATCTGCACGGGGTTGATGAGCTCGATCTCGCCTTGGCGGACGAGTCCCCGAACGATCTTCATCGCGCCGAACGGGTCGAGATCGCCTTCCTCGATGACCTCGAGGACGTCTTTGACGCCGTCCGTCGATCCGAGGATGCTCAGCTCGTCCGCGTAGACTTCAGGCTCGCGGAAGTAACGAAACGTTCCGGGCGTCGCGTAGAAGACGTCGCGCAGGACGTCGAAGTTTCGCTCGACGAGCAACCAGTTGTCGAGGTGGTGCGCCGCGTCGAGGAAGAGCTCCTCCGGATCCGCGTGAAGGTCGAAGTAGTCCGACAGCTCGCTGCGGAAGCCTTCGAGCGTCTCGTGAGACGAGTGCGGCGTGAACTGCACGTAGGCGAGGTCCCACTCGAAGATCTCGAGAACCTCGTCGGCCACTCGCGTCTGGATCGCCTCGAGGACGGCCTCGTCCGAGATCGCCTTGAGCTCGAGGAGCACTCCGCCGAGCGACGTGCCGTGATTGTCGGCGGTCTTCTCCGCCTTGCGGAGCGCGCGTGCGTTGACCTGTCCCGTTCCGAGGATCGCCTCGGTCAAGAGCGTCTGCTCGCGGCCCGTGTCGAGGTCCGCGATCGCTCCGCCGTGGCACAGAAAGCTGCGGTAGTGCTCATCCCGGTTTCCCACGACGAGCGTGCCGGAGAGCTTGCTCCGTGCGATCGTCAGGAACTGACGACAGAGAGAGTCCAGCTCCGCGGAGATCTCTGCCTCGGACCGGGTGATGACAGCCTTAAGGTCGTTTGGCATCCTGGCGCCCCGTGCCACCGAGATGAAACAATCAGTGGCCGAGCTCTTTCGAAAAACACGTTTACGAACTGCCCGAGCATCGAGCGCAGAAGAATAGCATCCGCAGGGGTGGAGAGCACCTCGCGTGCCGGAAATGCGCGGTCTCGGGGGAGCTTTATCTCTCCGTGCCGGAAAAGTTCCGGACGAACGGAATGTCTCGAGTCTCGACTACGGATTCCCTTCCGTCTCAGCCGCTTTGGCACGACATTTTTCGAGCGCGCGCGGGTAGCGATCGTGGGAGCGGATCGGATCGAGGTCACTGTCGTTCTCGATGTGCACCGGATCGTCGAATCCCGCGTCGATCGACGCTTCGAGCGCGTCGACCGCCTTGTCGTGCAGCCCGCCGAGCGAGTACGCGCAGGCGAGGTTGTAGAGCGTCAGCTGATCGTTCGGCTGGATGCGCCGTGCGATCTCGAAGTGGTGAATCGACCTCGGGTAGTCCTTGAGGAGCAGATACGAAAAGGCGAGGTGGTAGTTGGCCCGGAAATCGAAGGGGTACTCGTCGAGGATCTTCCGAAACTCGCGCACCGCGGCGCTGTAGTCCTTCGACCGGACGTGCGCGAGACCTTGGAGCAGGTGGAGGTCGCGCGAGATTTCCGGCCGCTTGAGGGTCATCTCGGGATGGCGCGTTTGCAGAAGCACGATGCCCGCGCGATCGCGGATCGCCGTCGACGCGAGAGCTCGCGCCGCGGCGTACTTGACGAGGAAGCTCGACTCGAGCTTGTCGTCGGCGATCATCGCTCGCAGAGTCGGAAGTGCGTCCCGTCCGGCAGCGCGCGCGAACTGAAACACGCGGCGTCGTCGGGTCGCGAAGGGAAGCTCCTCGAAGTCGCTGAAGTGGAGACCCGTTCGACGGTGGACATCCGGGTGGACTCGCCAGCGCAGGAGACTCGCGAGGAACGGGTGCTTCTCGGTGTCGACGACGCGGGCTCCGCGATTCCTCATCCGGAAGAGCTCGACCGCGGCTCGGTGCCGCAGTTTCGAATTCTCGTGATCGAGCTCGGCGACGAGCTTCTCGAGATGCTTCGAGAGGAGAGCCGCCGCGGCTCCCGCGTCCGATCCCTTCTGCTCGATCTCGAAGACGAGGAGCGGGGCGAGACGATAGCGGATCTTCTCGAATACGTTTTCGGGAGGCGAGAGCGCACCGGTCTTCTTGACGCGCTCGACGGCGCCGGCGAGCAGCTCATCGAAGAACACGGCGAGGAACGGGCGCGCGTCGATGACGCCGCCGGGCCCTTCGCGGGGACGCTCGGCCAGCGGCAGGAATTCCTGTCGGGAGAAAAGCGCGCTGTACGCGAGCAGGCCGATCGAGTGCAGCTGGTCCTTGAGGCTCTCGACACGCGGTGCACCTTCCTTCGTCCGCGTCTCGAGGTCGGCGACGCGGAGCTTCGCTGCTTCCGCGACCGATTCGAGTCGACCCGCGATGCTCTCGAGGTCGCGCCAGCGCAGGTAGCTCTTCGCCTTCTCGTCGAACTTGGGGACGACCTGGCGCAGACTCTCGACCTGCTTCTCGAGGCTGCTCAGCCTTTCGAGCTCCTCGGCCGGGAGCTTCGGATTCCGCTCCTTCGCACGGTCGAGTTCGGCCCACTGGCGAAAGGTCTCGACCTTGTCGCGCAGACCCGATACTTCTCGTTCCCACTTCGGCACGTCCTGCCGCAGTCGGCGGAGCTCCTCGAGGGCATCTTGTTGCTCTCGCAGATCGGCGAGCTCGCGTCGATCGAGCTCGAGCGCGCGGTACTCGCTCTCGCGCTGGGACAGGAAGCTCGCGTGGAGCGTATCGAGAAGCGTCTCGACGCGCAGCTGCTGGAGCGGATCGACCGAGGCGCCCGGCGCCATCCAAGCTTGCCAGCGCGAGGCGAGCGGGATGAGCGCTTCGTCCCCGAGGTTGCGGAGCTCCGACTCGCCGCGCGCGGAGACGAACGGATCGGGATGATCCATCTCTCGAATCCACGTGTCGATCTTCTCCACATCCGCCCACGCCGAGATGGAACCCAGCGAGACAGAACACAGAACGACGAGCAGGAAGTTCCGGAGGACGCGGAATCGGCAGAGGTCAGAGGGCATCTCTTTCATCACTTCAACCACCGGAGAGCAGGAGGTCGCCTCCGATGTCCAGTGGGAGCTCGATTTTCTCCCGCAGCTCCTCGGCGTCGAGCGCGTAGAGCGGCGAGATCTCGATCGTCGGAAGCGCATCGCTCGCGCTCGCCTCGAACACCGCGCCGGCTTCCGAGAGCCAACGTGCGTAGAGATTCGAGAGATCGCGCTGCGCCGTTTGCGGCGAACGCGGCCCGCTCGTGTCTCGGATCGGCGAGTACTCTTCGTCGCGATGCACGAGCACGATGGTAGACGAATTCGCGAGCCAGAGCGCGTCGAAAAGGTAGCAGTTGAACTCGAGGCAGTTCGGCTCCGTCGGGCGAACGACGCGTCCACGACGGTCGACGTTCGGCGACGAGCGCTCGCGGACGTGAAAGGGCAGTTGGAGGTTCTCCTCGCGAGACGCTCGAAGAAGTCGATGCGGAAGACGTGTACGGCGAGATTTCCCGCAGAGAAGACGAGCGTACCGCCTTCGTCGATCTTCGTTCGCGGCTCGTCCGGCAGGCCCTCGTGCGAGACGACCCCGCGGGTTTCTCCCGTGCGGCAAAAGACCCCGACGGGGTCGTCCGATCCGTGGCGTTCGATCGCTTTCGAGGTGACCTCGACGCCCGACGCGATGCGGTGGCCGAGGAAGACCGGGTCGGCGATGCGGGTGAGCGGGTTGTCGACCTGGAAGAAGAAGACGCGCTCGACTCCCGAGGCTGCGAGCTCCTGCCCCGCGTCGCTCGTGAACAGCTCCTCGACGATACCTCCGTGGGCGTTCGACGCGGGGGCGAGCTCGCCGGGCTCGGGACGGATGAACCGTCCGCGGCGGTCGACGAGCGGCAAGCACGGCTGCGGAACGAAGCGCAGGTTGCTCGAGGAGAGTCCGAAGTTTCGATCTCTCCTTGAAGAGCGCGCGTGTCTCGTCGAGGCAGGACGGGTGCACGACGAGCAGCCAGGTCGGCTCGGTGCTGAGGCGCTTCGAAAGCGCGCGGATCTTCTCGGTGTGGAGCTCGAAGAGGCTCTTCGCGCTCAGCGGTCCGACCGAGAGGAGGCCCGTCGGCTCTCCGAGGGGGGCCGCAGCCAGGTCCGCCGGCCAGGGTGGCGATCGCGATCCGACCGTCTCGAAGGCTCGCCTCGCCGAGCTCGCGCCACTCGCGGCGGAGCTCGTCGTTCGCGTCGTCGAGACGGACGAGCTCGCGTGGCGGTGAGAGCGAGTCGAGATCGAGCGTTGCGCCGGTTCCGTTCGCCGAAGCCCCGCGCTGATGGTCGTGGACGAGCCGCTTCACCTGTTGGAAGTTGATCGTGCCGAGCTGATCGATCAGCCGCCGCCGCGCTTCCGCCGGGAGCTCGTCCCAGCGATCGAAGAGATGGGCTTGGCCGGCCTCGTTCGCTTTGGCGACGCAAACTTTGTCGGTCTCGGTCTGGACCTTGATCATGACGTTGATCGCGCGGACTTCCGGGCCCCGGCTCGACGTGAACGAACGGAGAATTCTAGGCCGACGTGCGGAGGGCGTCAAACCTCATCTCCTCCCCCATCCCTCGGCAGCATTCGTGCAAGTCTTTTTATAAAAGTTATTTATGAGATTGTTGGGGATGGGCTGGACATTTCTCGACCGCGACACAAGATTGCCGTGTGTCGCTGATCTTCGACCTGTATTCCGACCGAGTGAATCCATGAGCGAAAGGGCTGCCCGATCCGTTCCAACTGCCCGATCCGTTCCAGGAGGCGTTCCTTGTCCGGCGGCGCTCGGCTGGGGCTCCGCCGAGCAGGCCGAAGCGGAAGTGCTTGTCGCAGCAGCCTTTCGGGAGGATATGCCCGACGGAGACCAGACGACCGCGCCGCTCTTTCCACCTGAGGAGACGACCATTT
>CAYZGY010000161.1:0-1465 GCA_964478085.1 uncultured Planctomycetia bacterium | reverse complement strand
CGAAGCGAGGGGGCTTGTCGGTCCGCGCGCGTGGCGTTGCGCGGGAGGTCGGCATCGTCAGCGGGCTTCCCGTCGTCGATCTCGTCTTCCGGACGTTCGATTCGGAGCTCGAAGTCGTTTTCAACAAACGAGATGGGGACTCGGTGGGGACGGGCGACGTGCTCTTCGAGGTCAGCGGCGCCGCAGCTCCGATCCTCAGCGCCGAGCGCACCGCGCTCAACTTTCTCGGGCGTCTGAGCGGGATCTCGAGCCGGGCCGCCGTCTGGGTCGCGCGCGTCCGGGAGATCAGCGATTCTTGCGCCCTTCTCGATACGCGAAAGACGACGCCAAGTTGGCGCCGGCTCGAAAAGTACGCCGTGCGCGCCGGTGGGGCGACGAACCACCGAGGCGATCTCTCCTCGGGCGTGATGATCAAGGACAACCACGCCGATCTCTTGCGGCGTTCGGGCGCGGGCTCGGTCGCGGCCTGGGTGGAGACGATCCGTCGAGAGAGCCGCGACGCGTTCTTGCAGGTCGAGGTCGATGATCGCGAAGAGTTCTTAGCGGCCCGTGCCTGCCCGATCGACTCGATCCTGCTCGATAACTTCTCGATCGAAGATCTCGAGTGGGCGGTGTCGAAGAATGAGGAAGACGTCGAGGGCTGGCCCGAGAAGGTACCGACGCTCGAAGCATCCGGAGGGATCCGGCTCGAGAACGTCGGTGAGGTCGCGGCGACCGGTGTCGATCGAATCTCGGTTGGAGCTTTGACACACTCGGCGCGCTGGCTCGACGTCAGTCTGGAAACGAGCGCGGTAGAGTAATGGAGCAAGAGGACCACGATGTCCCAGCAAGACTCGAAAATGAAACGCAAGACGATCCTGGCTGTCAGCCTTTTCGCCATCGTCGCTATCGGTCTCTCTCTGCAGCTCGCCTGCAACGGTCCGAAGAAGCCGAAGGTCTACCCGGGTGCCGAGCTCGAGTTCCAGGTCGGGTCCCAGACGGTCACGGCCGAGGTCGTCTTCGAAAACTCGACGCGTCAGAAGGGCTTGATGCGCAAGACGCCCGAAGAGATTCCGGAAAACTGGGGCATGCTCTTCGTGTTCCGCGATCAGCAATACCTCGGGTTCTGGATGAAGGACACGTGGGTGCCGCTCTCTATCGCTTACATCGATGACGATGGCAAGATCCTGCAAATCTCCGACATGAAGCCCAAAGATTTGCGTTCCGTGAAGTCGAAACACAAAGTGCGTTACGCTCTCGAGTTGAACCGAGGGGGCTTCGAGAGAGCCGGTGCTGGAGTCGGAACCGTGATTCCGGATTTCAAGGAGAAGGTAGCGCCGTTTCTGCGCGTCGCGGAGCCTCGCAAGGTCCGTTGAGCGTGCGGATGACAGGCGAGCGGGCAACAGGTCTGCGGACAACAGGTCTGTGGGGAACAGGTCTGTGGGGAACAGGTCTGTGGGGAACAGGTCTGTGGGGAACAGGTCTG
>CAYZGY010000160.1:0-12104 GCA_964478085.1 uncultured Planctomycetia bacterium | reverse complement strand
TTGTTCGAGATCGAGGAGCTGAAACGGAGCCAATGTGGAGCATTGGCGAGTTTCAGCGACGAAGAGCTCGGCGTCCAGTCTCGGCTTGGAGCTCGATCTCGAAGACATCACCGAATCCGATCTCTACAAGGCTCTTGATTGGCTCGGTGAGCGTCAGGCACGCATCGAAACGAAGCTCGCAAAGAAGCACCTCGAGAGCGGCACGCTGGTTCTCTACGACGTCAGCTCGAGCTACTACACCGGGAGGAACTGCCCGCTGGCCAAGCATGGCTACAGTCGAGACGGGAAGAAGGGACTCCCGCAGGTCGTCTACGGCCTCCTCTGCAATTCGGAGGGTTGCCCTGTAGCGGTGGAGGTCTTCTCGGGCAACACGAGCGACCCCAAGACGATCTCCACTCAGATCAAGAAGCTTCGCGAGCGATTGATTCAGCTGTCGTTCTTTGACGAGAAGGACCTCGTTGAGATCTCCTCAGAGGACTTCGCCGGCGAGCGTCTGGGGGTTTGTCGCAACCCTCTTTTGGCCGAAGAACGCTGCCGCAAGCGGAGCGAGCTCTTGGCGGCGACCGAGAAGAAGCTCGAAGAGGTCGTGACTGCGACGAAGAGGGAGAAGAGAGCGCTTCGCGGAAAAGACAAGATCGGCCTTCGAGTCGGCCGCTTGCTGAACAAGTACAAGATGGCGAAGCACTTCCTCCTCGAGATCGGCGAGACCGAGTTCTCTTTCCGCCGGGATGAAGAGAAGATCGCAGCGGAGGCGGCTCTGACCCGACGGACGACACGCTCGACTGCGAGGCTGCCCACGGGTGTCTTTGAGCCGATCAGCGAGCTGCCAACGAATCAGATGATCTCCAGGGGGTCTCGATCACGTCTCGAGACCCCCACTTTCACATCTCGGCCGAGCTCACGCACGAGCCGCTTGCGTAGAACGGCGAGGTAACCACGCTCGGTGTTGGTGTGATCGCAGAGGATGACCGACCGCCCCTGCGCGTTCGCCGCGAGGACGTCGTGGTGTCGCATCTCGCCCGTCCAGTAGACGTCGGCCTCGACCCCGCAGATCACGGAGCCGCCAGCGCCGGCACAGAGCGCGATCGATGAGAGCTTCGTCGACGCGCGGTGCTCGGGAGCTCGTGCGACGCGCACTTTCGCGAGCCCGAGGTGCTTCTTGACGCGACCGACGATCGTCGTCAGCGTCGCGGCTCTCTCGAGCTCGAGAACGCGGCCTTGGCCGATCACCGTCCTACCCTCGCTCACCGAATCCTCGACGTCGCTCGAGAGCTCCTTCGGCTCGAGCGCCTGGCGTGCCCCCTCACCGAGCCCGTCCGCGAGCCAGTCGTTCACGCCGCCGCCGGCGGCGTCGAGCGCGGTGTGTGGCGAGTAGACCGCGAGGCCCGCCTCGATCGAACGTACGACGATGCGTTCGCCCGACGTCCGCCGCGTCAGCCGTTGGAGCCCCCCGAAGATCGGCGGGTGGTAGGCGATGACCGCGTCCGCCCCCCCACGCAGCGCCTCGTCGAGAACGTGCTCGGTGAGGTCGATCGTGAGAAAGACGCGCGAGATCTTGCGCGGCTTCGTCGGCTCGACGAGCAGCCCGACATTGTCCCAATCTTCCGCCAGCTCGAGCGGCGCGATGGCTTCGAGCGTGGAGAGCAGCTTCTTCAGGGAGATCGCCATGGTTTCTCGTTCGCGAGTGGGTTTCCGCGCAGCATAATAGAGTCGGCATCGAGCGGGCAAGACGATCCATCCGAATCGCGAAGAGATCACGGAGCATCCGGTGAACGAACGAACCATCGAGACGACGAGTCGACTCGCCTCTTGCGCCCTCCTGATCGCGTTTCTCACCGCCAGCCTGACGACCCGACTCGCCGACGCCTGCAGCTGCGAGCAGCCCAAGCCGCCGCTCGAGGAGCTCGAGCGTGTGGATGCCGTGTTCCACGGTCGCGTCACCGAGATTCGGCAAACGGACGAGTTCGAGCTTCGCGTAGCGCTCGATGTCTTCGCGGTCTGGAAGGGCGTCGAGACGGAGACGATCGAAATCTCGACGGCGACCGACTCGGCAGCCTGCGGTTACCACTTTTCGGAGGGCACCGACTACATCGTCTACGCGTGGCAGTTCGGCGACAGCCTGAACGCAAATCTCTGCACACGCACGCGTCCCCACGACGAGAAAGAGGCCGACGAGCTCGGCGAGCCGATACTCGTGTTCGGGAACGAGGTCGTGCCGTTCGTGCGAGGAGACGCCAACGACGATCGGAACAGCGACCTGAGCGATGCGATCGTCGTCCTCACCTACCTCTTCTCCTTCAATTCCCCGCTCCCCTGCCCCAAATCCGCCGACTTCAACAGCGACGACCAAATCAACCTCTCCGACCCCATCTACCTGGTGAACTTTTTCTTCCTCGGTGGAGAGGTCGTCGGCGCGCCGTAGCCGGAGTGCGGGCTCGACACGGAAGACGCGAGCCCGACCCTCCCGTGCGAGTCCTTCACGTACTGCGAGGTGTAGCGACCGCTCTTACGTGATCCCGATCGGCACACTCGCGAGATACGCGTGCACGAGCGGCGCCACATCGACGCCGCTCTGGTGAGCCCCGTGAACCGAGTAAGCGTTCGATCGTCGATGCGTCGCGGCGCCGGCCCAGAAGAGCCAGGCGTCGTCGTCGGATCGGCGAGCTGGTTTCGAAAGCGCCGTAGCGCGCGCCGCCTCCGAGGAAAGGACCTTACCAGCGATTCACTCGAGCGCAGCGTCTTCCGTGAACCGCTCGAGCCGAAACGGCGCATCGGCTGACGCCGCGTTCGCGCTTCGCGGAACGAATCCGTCGATATCGAGCTCGGTGACATCGAGGCCCGGGTCCTGCGCGGTCTTCTTCACGAGCACCTTCGCGAGAATCGTCGCGAAAGGATCTTTGACCTTCCGACTACGAAGAATGCCGGCGATCGGCAGGTAGAGAGAGTTGAAGAGATGACAGTGGAGGTCGATCCTCAGACGTCCTGTCGAAAACTCGATGGGAGAATGTATCTCGACGCCGAATGCCCCCCCTGCGGCGACCACATCTCGCATTATGAATCAATATATACTAATATTGTATACACTACCCCTGTCGAGGGCGGAAGGGAGCTCAGCCCTGAGGCTGAGACCGCGTTTTCGCTCGAAACGAAGCACTCGACGCTCGAGAGGAGCGCTCAGGAAGGGAACCGAAGGGTCATGACCCACTTCTCCCAGCGCTTTTGAAACGCGGGGAGGTCCTCCTCGTCGAGGACGGACTGGAGCGTCTTGTAGCCCGTCGGGTCCTTGTCGGCGGCGCGGACGAAGGCGTGGTAGTACTTCTCGAGTCGCCCCGTCTCTTGCAGGTAGTAGCAGAGGTAACGCGCCTGTGAGTAGTTCGTTCCCGGGTCCTCGTTGTAGAACTCGTGGGTCGTCATCGACATCAGCGTCTTGAACGAGGGCACCTCCCCCGCGCGGAGGGCGTCCTGCAGTCCGCGCAAGCGCCAATTGGTCAGACCGACCATCTTGCCGCGTCTTTCGGCGCACTGCTCGTAGAGGGACGCGAGCCCTTCGTTGAGCCACGACGGGCACTCGTCGAAGTTCGACTCCATGAACGGGTGGGCGATTTCGTGGACGAGCGTCCCTCCACCGGTCGCGATGTTCATCACGAGCGCGCCGTTGTGAGCCGAGTAGTAGCCGTACGGCGTACCGGGCTCCTCGTCCCAGAGCTTCTTCGTATTGCGGCGGTAGCTGTCCTCGTTCCGGAAGAGCCAGACGTCGAGGATGCGGTGCGGAAACTTCTTGAAGTAGAGCTCTTGAAAGTTCCTCGCCGCCCACCGGACCGTGTTCTTGGCTCGCTCGCGAACGCGGTGGGCGGGCTCGTCGCCGATGACGACGAACGGAGGCTCGACGACGATCGTGAATCCGTCGCCGAGGAGACGCTCCTTGAGCTCCTGGACGTGCTGCGCGTAGTCCGCTGGTGAGAAGCCCGCTTGCGTGCGGCGCCGTTCAGCTCGTCGCTCCCGAACGGCATCCGAGCCGCCCTCGGGTAGGTCGGCCGGGTCGAGCACGAGACGGATGACGGTCGAGCGATCGGGTCGGTAGTGGAGCGGCCAAAGCTTCAGAAAGAGCTTCCGCGACATCCGCCGGTACGCCGCGTCGTCCTCGGCCGGCTCGTGGTAGATCACCTCGTCGCGTTCGGCGTCGAAGCCGACGACGAGACGGAAGTGCTCCGTCGTCTTCGGTCGATCTGCGTATCGCATGCACACGATCGACGGCACGTCTCGTGCGAGATCGGCCTCGAGCGACTTCCAAATCCCATCGAGGTCACTCGGCTCGTCTCGGCGAATCTCGAACCAGACGGAGCCGGGATCGAACCCGACGCGACGAACCGCCGTGACGAGCTCTTTCGTGTACGCGCCACGACCGAGCTGCGGGTCGACGCCGCTGAGCGCGAAGACGTCGTCCTGATCGAAGCCGGCGTAGACGAGCTCCGGCTGCGTGCGCAGGACCATCTCCACGCACGCCTCGCCGCAGAAATCGGGCTTCTGGCGCACGTGAGGGATGCCGTGGATCTTCGACGCGCTCGCGATCGGGATCGGAATCGCGTCGTTGCCGCCGGCCCCATCTCCCGAGGCATCGACGCGAGCCTCTGCTGGTGCGTCAGCGACGGTCGTCGACGAGCGATTCGAATGGCAAGACCAGAGAAGCGAGGCGCCGACGCCGAGGAGAGCGAGGCGAGAGAACGAGCCAGGACGGGCAAGGGAACGGTAGCGCATGAACCTGATCCTCCGAGGGGTGTCGCTCTCCGGTAGAGAGATTATGCCCGCTCCGAGCACAGAGCTCACATGGCTCGCCGGGATCGTTACCTCTCCGTGGCATCGTGCACAGGAGACAGTACGCAGGATACGAGTGGAAGATCCCGAGAAGCGCTAATCGCGCTTGAAGTGCTTGCTGGCGTGCCTCAAAAAAGACTTCTCGTCGGGGCTCAGGCTCTCGTAGCCGTCCGTCGAGATCTTCTCGAGCAGCTCTTCGACGCGGTGGCGAATCTCGCCGACGCGCACACGCTCGCGACGCTCCCGCGCGTCGTGCCACTCGCCGATCTTGCGCTCGCAGATCGGATCGAGGTGGATCCAAACCAGCGCGAAGATGACCGCGCTGAGCTGAGGCAGCAGAAAGAGTCGATACTCGCTCGAGGCGCTCAGCGTGTCGAGAAGAGCGAGGCCCGCGACTCCGAGGAAGACGCCCGACCAGATCAGGCGCCGAATTCCGAGCCAGCCGAAGACGAGGCGATCACGAACGACCGATGCCCACGTGACGAGACAGGCGAGCGCAAGACCCGAAGCGCCGAACGCGATCGGCGTGATGTTCGTCCCCGAGACCGTCTCCCCGAAGACGCCGAGTCGCGCACAGATCCAAGCGCTGCCCCACGTCACCGCGGTCGTCATGACGACGATCCAGGCGTAGAAGAGCAGAAAGCGGGGCGTACCCCAGCGCGTCTCGAGAAGGCCGCCGACGCCGAGGACGACGAAGACCGTCAAGGTCAGGTGGAGCCCGTCGACGTGAAGCAGATGACTCGTGAAGAACGCCTCGATGCTCGGCGACAAGCAGAAGAAGATCTGCCGTGCACCGGCCGTGCCTTCTCCGAGCACGCCACTCCCTTCACCGTCAAGCAGAGCGATCTGCTGAATGGCGTCGCGGCCCATCAGAAGCCAAATCACGAGCGTGGTGCCAAGAAACACCATCGCCCCAGGAGCGCGAAAGCGCTCCGCATGGGCGGCCGAGTTGTGCTGCTTCGGAATCTGATCCATACAACCCGAACCACTTTTCGGGAAACCCGCGACGAACCCACAGATCACAGCGCCGCCGAGCCGACCCTGACCCGAGCTCCCGCCGCGACCCAACAATTGTAGCACGCCCCAACCCCCGCACAAGTAACGCGAACCCACACCAAACCCGAACCCCCCCAGCAGCGCGTGAACCGGAGGCTGCGGGAGATTCCGACGCTGCTGATCGACGGACGCCGAGACACCTTCACGACGCGGCGACCCGCCGCGAGAATCGATCTTCGCGTCGCCTTGGAGGACCGCCTCGGAGGACCGCCTCGGAGGACCGGATCGCCGCTACACTCGAGGCTCAGCTCGGAGAGGCGAGAGAACACGCTGTTGCGCCACCCCATCCCTCTGCTGGTCGGGGTGAATCGATCGCGCGAAGCGCGAGCGAGAGGGGCCTTCCCGAAAGGCCCCTAAAAAATCAGCGCTTCGAGAACTGGAAAGACCGACGGGCACCCTTCTGCCCAGGCTTCTTACGCTCCACCTCACGAGCATCGCGCGTCAGGAACTTGCCTTCACGCAGCGCGGTCTCGTGCTCAGCGTTCGTCTTGACGAGTGCGCGAGCGATTCCGAGGGAGATGGCGCCGGCCTGCGAGCTGCAGCCGCCGCCGGAAGCGTTGATGAAAACGTCGAAGATCGACTCGGACTCGACGGCCTTGAGGGGAGCGACGACCTCGAGCTGCTGGTTGATCGTCCCGAAGTACTCGTCGAGAGCCTTCTTGTTGACAGTGATCTTCCCAGAACCGGGCTTGAGGCGAACTCGAGCGATGGAGGTCTTGCGGCGTCCGGTGCCCCACGTGTACTCGTCTTGCTTCTTGGCCATCTATCGAGTCCTTCAGGAAGTCTTGCTGATCAGTTTTTCGCGAACTTCGACCGTCTCGGGCTTCTGGGCGCCGTGCGGGTGGTCGGAGCCCGCGTAGACCTTGAGGCGCTTGAGCATGTCGCGACCGATCTTCGTCTTCGGAAGCATGCGGCGCACCGCGAGCTTGACGATCTGGTCGGGCTTCGTCTCGCGAAGCGTCCCGAGGGTGTTCTCCCGCAGACCACCGAAGTAACCGGTGTGGTAGCGGTAGAGCTTGTCGGTCTCCTTCTTCCCCGTCACCTTCACCTTCTCGGCGTTCGTCACGACGATGAAATCGCCGCTGTCGACGCCCGGGGTGAACGTGGGCTGATCCTTGCCCATCAGACGCATCGCGGCGTCGACGGCCAGCTTGCCGAGGATCACGTCCGTCGCGTCGATGTGGATCCAACGACGCTCGACGTCCTCGTTGCGCAGTCGGAAGCTTTTCGGTGTCGGGTTAGCGGGAGCTGACATGGTGTATCTCTGTGTTATCCATCGAACCGGAATCACCGCCGGGGTAAGCATTTGCGACAAATCGCCATCACTTCCCGGGCGTTGAGCACAGTTTTGGAAAGGGCAGATCCTACAGATCTCGACCCCGGTCATCAACCCGAAACTCTGTGGAATTCAGCACTTGGCCGAAGTGGAGAGAGGCTCCGAGCGCCGCGACCAGGGCGACGGCCGTCGGCGTGCGTAAGACGGGTGTTGGAAAGCCGATGGGACGTGCCCCGAGCTCGCAGGAGGCGGAAATCTCGCGATCGGAGAAGCCGCCCTCGGGCCCGATGAGAAAGAGTGCCGATCGCAGCGAGCCATCCTCGGCCCGGAACGCGTCATCCGAGGGCGGCGACGCCCCCGGTGCGGCGATCCAGACGCACTCGAACGACTCGTTCGGGCCCGTGAGGAGATCACGAACCGACCTCGACTCGCGGACCTCCATCGGCCGCGCCCGACCGCACTGCTTGGCCGACTCCCGGGCGATACGCTCCCACCGCGGGGCCTTCCCGTCCTTCTTCCGAACCTCGCCGCGCTCGCAGTCGAGCGGAATCAGGGCCTCGAGTCCGAGCTCCGACGCCTGACGGATCGCGAGGTCGAGCCGCTTGTCCTTCACGGGAGCCACGGCGATGGTCCACGGCAGGATCGGCGCGACACTCTCGATGGGATCCCCGACCGAGATCCGGGCACTCACCGCCTCCCCCGACGCCTCGACCGACTCGATCTTGCCCGAGAGCACGTCGTCTCCCGTGCCGACGATCTCGACGAGATCACCGACTCCGCGCCGGAGCACCTTCACGAGGTGAAGCGCGTCCTCGGCACCGAGCGCGACCGTCCGGCCCGTGCGCGCCTCGGGAAGGTAGACGCGTGGCGTTCTCATCGCTCGCTTCGCTTTCCTGCGATCTCTTCACGGATCGCATCGGCCTCGGGCGACGAATCCCCGACGAGAATCGCCTCCGCCTCGTCCAGGTCTCCGAGCACGAGATTGCCGCGAGCGAGTGTGCGTCGAAACTCAGGAATACACCGATCTTCGGGCAGGTAGCGTGTCACCGGGTCCTTTTCACCCAAGGCCCGAAGCGAGGCGAGATTCCGCCGGGCGACGTCGATTCCGTGATCGAGCGAACGCGGGGCGACGAACTCGAGGTAACCGTTCGTGTCCCGATTGAGCGGAGGTCCGTAGTACGGGAAACGCCGGATGTCCCACTCCCGCACGCCTTCCGTGCCCGCGATGAACGCGACGGCCCAGCCGGTCCCCGAGGAGATACCGCTTCGCACCTGGCGCTCCCCCTCGAAGACGGGCGCGTCGAGGAAGCTCGCGAAGTCGATCTCCTCGGGACTGCCGAGCAAGATCAGCTCGCCGGCCCCGGGCGGACGCAGCACGATCAGGTGCGGAAAGACCTCTTGGAACGTCTTGAGAAGAGAGAAGACCGCTTTCTCGTCGATGCGGTAGAGCTGCACCCACTGGACGAAGACTCCGTCGTTCGCGAGCTGGCCGCGAGCCTCCTCGAAGAACTCGACCGTGAAGAGGGGCGCCGCTCCGACGACCCAAGGCTCGGCGGGCTGGCTGACGATGACCGAGTACTTCTCGTGCTTCAGTCCTTCCGAGAGGAGCCGACGCGCGTCGCCGAAGCGCAGGTTCACACGCGCTGACTTCTCATCGAGAGACGCCGGATCGAACCAGGGACGAATCGACTCGACGACCCCCTCCTGCGAGATGACCTCGAGGAAGCCGGGCTCGATCTCGATGACGTCGAGACGCCCCGTGACTTGGCAGAGCTTGCGCATCTCCTGGAACGCGCCGAGCGTCACGCCGCTGCCGAGCCCGATGAGGAGGCTCGGCGACTCGGGGTCCTTGCGCGAAAGGATGCCGCCGGCAGCGCCGAGAAGCAGCTGCGTCGGCATGTCGGCCGTGCTCGTCTTGAGACGATCGATCGGCACGCTGCCCTCGACCTTGCCGTTGCCCTTGATCCAAAGGACGTTATTCCGCTCTTCGCGCTCGGCGGTGACGATGACCTCGCGTCCCTCGACGATCGCGACGATGCGTCGCCCCGAGTCCTCCTCGAGGTCGGCGATCTCGAGTCGCTCGTGCGACCACTGGTAGACTCCGCGCAGCAGCTTCGTCCAGTCCCAGAAGCCGGCCGAGTCCCGCCCCGACGAGATCAGCCCGTCGGCCGCCCCGACGATGCCGAGAACGATCGCCGCCGTCCACAGCCCGGGACGCACACGCAGAAGCTGCAAGCCGACCACGAGAAGAAGCGCGAGCGCGACGAGACCGATGCGGAAGGTCGCCTCGAGTCGGACGAGCCCCGCGAGGATCGGACCGGCGAGCGCGGCGCCGAGGATCGACCCGAGGGCGTTGACGCCGTAGAGCGATCCGGCGCTCTCGATGCGGCTCGCGAGGAACCACGGGAAAAGCGCTCCGAGAAGCAGATTCGGCACGAACGCGATGAGGCTGGCCCCGAGCGTTCCGCAGACGAGTGGATCGAGCCCGAAACTCCGAACGCCAAAGACGTACGCGCTCGCGAGCTCGGGCACGAGGACGTACGCGATCGCCGTCGTCACGAGAACCGCGAGAGGCAGGACCCACGCGCCGCTCTTCCCCAGAACGCGACCGCCGAAGACGAGACTGCCGATGCCGATACCGATGACGACCGACGCCGCGACCGTCGCGAACGCGTAGACCGTCGCGCCGACCGTCAGGACGAAAATCCTCATCCAGAGGATCTCCCAGAAGAAGACGACGAAGCCCGACAGGAAGACGAAGGCCGCCCCCGCTCGAGAGAGAGAGGCGCTCGAACCATTCGTCTCGACTTCCGCTTCGGTCGAGACGCGGACACGTCGGCCGAGGACCGCGACGACGGCCGCGGCGATGAGCTGCACCGTCACACCGCACCCGAGAGCGACGTGCTCTCCGAGAAGCGGAATCAAGGCCAGCCCGGCCAATAGAGCGCCGAGTCCCCCACCGAGCGCGTTCGCGGCGTAGAGCCGTCGGACGCGAACCGGACGTGCGTCGCCCGTCTCGAGCGCCGTGAGCAAGACGGGAAAGCCCGCGCCGAGCGGCAGCGTCGCGATCGTCAGCACGATCGCCGCGAAGAGCTCGCCACCGCCTCCACGAAAGAGATCCGGCAAGAAGGCGAAGAGCGCCGTCGCGAGCACCGCGAGAACGGCCGCGCCGGCCTCGATTCCCGCGAAGAGCAGCAGCGGCCGCTTCGCGATCGCGCTCGCCCGCCGAACGATCCCACGCTCGGCGAGGAAGGCCCCGAGACCCATGCCCGCGAGGAACGACCCGAGGACGATCGCGGAAGAGGTCGCGCCGGATCCGAGCAGCCGATGGACCATGCGGCTCCAGACGACCTCGACGGAAAGTGCCGCGGCTCCGGTGGCGAAAAGGATCGCATACAGAAGCGGAGAGAGAATCTTCACGCCGGGTCGGGTTACTCTGGATCTTCGCCGAGGAGGTTCGGCAAGACGCGCTCGTTGAGGAATCGCTCGATGGAGAGTCGCGACTCGACGTCCTTGTCTCCGAGCGCTCGAATCACGGCGCGCAGTGCGTCGAACGACTCATGCCAATTTTCGGCCTTAGCGTAGAGAAAACCCATCTGCTTGTCGAGTTCGTGAGCGCGATCTCCGAGCTTCTCGGCGATGCCCGCCGTCTTCGCGCGCTCGAAGAGCCCGAGCGCCTCGGAATGACTCGCCTCCTGAGTCAGGCTCGCGAGGTTGTAGAGCACCGACGGATCGCCCTCTTCCTCGTCGGGAACCAAGGCGAGGTACTCGCGGTAGGCCTCGATCGCGCCGGGAGAATCGTCGAGGTACTGGAGCCGAAGATCACCGATCGCCTGCAGCGTCTCGAGCTTCCCTTCGTCGATACGGAGCGCCTGATCGAGCCACTTCTTGGCCGAGCGATAGCGTCGAAGGCGAATCTCCGCGGCCGCCATGCCACGGTACGCCTTCGCGATGTAATCGTTCTGCCTGAGCTCCGCAGCTTTCTCTCGAATCTTGTTCCAGCTCTGTCGCGCGGCGTCCCACTGCTCGTTGTTGTAGTGCTTGTCGGCGCTCGCCGCCATGCTCTCGAGCTCCTTGCGCGCCTCGCCACGGACCGTGTTCGTGCCCGTGTCGCTCTCGACGCTGCTCTGAAGCAAGATCTCGCGGAGCCCCTTGTCGGCGACGGCGTTGCGGCGATCGATCGCGAGGACTCGGCCGTAGAGTTTCTTAGCCTTGTCGTACTTGCGACGCTTCGATTCGATGTCCGCGAGAGAGAGCAGCGCGCCGACGTTTGTCGGGTCGATCTCGAGCAGCTCGTCGAGGCGATCGGCACAGCCGTCGAGCTCGGCGAGCTGATTGAGCGTCTTCGCGAGGCCGAAGAGAAACTCGACCCGTTGCACCTTCGTCAGGCCCGGCTCCTCGAGACACGCCTCGAGGTAGGCGCGTGCGGCCTTGGCGTCGCGCTGGTCGTCGCGCAAGAGGACGACGAGGTGACGCTGGAAGTCGAAGCGACGCGAGTCGGTGCGATCGAGCATTCCGATCGCTGTCTCGAGCGCCTCGCGCGCACTGTCGAATCGCTTCGCCTTCGCGTGAATGATGTGGAGAGTGTAGAGCGACTTCAGGACGAACGCCGGCAAGCCGCGCCGCTCGACCAGGATCTCGAACTCGCGCACGGCGTCATCGGGACGCTCGGCGCGGAAGTACGCATCGGCGAGCCCGAAGCGTGCCGACTGGTAGACGGGATTCATCGACTCGGCGATGACCGTGCCGGCGTTGTCCGTATCCTTCGAGCCGAGGACGAACTCGAGATCGGCGATCGCCTGGTCGAGCAGCCGCGCGTCGTTCTTGGCGAGAGCACGCAGGTAGCTTCCGCGCTCGGCGCGCGTGTGGAGGTAGAGTCCTCTTTCGAGGCGCGTGCGGTTCTCCTTGGCGCCCCAGAGATCGATCGCGATGGTCAGCTCCTCGACGGCGCGCTTCATCT
>CAYZGY010000159.1:0-12105 GCA_964478085.1 uncultured Planctomycetia bacterium | reverse complement strand
GGGGTATACGGGCTGGGGCGTTCCGCGCGGGGGGCTACGCGACCCGGCGAGCTCGGAGGGCCTCAGGAGTGCGCGCGACGTAACGGACTTCCTCCGCGCGTCGACTACCGCTACGCGAGCGCCGAGGAGCTGCCCGACGGCCGCCTGCTCGTTTCGGCGACTCCTGGTGGAGAGTTCGAGTACGGAATCTGGGTCCAAGAGAACGAGCTCACCGAGCCGACGGCTCTCTACGACGAAGCCGGCACGCAGGAGCTCGACGCGGTGCCTCTCGTCGAGCGTGAGCTGCCGCCCGTGATCGCCGACGAAGCCCGGGCGCTCGCGACAGACGATGCTCCGCGAAACGCGGAGGAGGCATTCGCCGAAGGAGGCTCGTTCACGTTCCTCTGCGAGAACGTCCACTTCAACGCGCCCGTGGACGTCGACATGCCGAACGCGCCGCCGGTCTCGAAGGATCTGAGCATCGAGTTCTGGCTCAACTCTCAACGCGAGGCGGTCGACGGAGGTGACGCCCCGATTCTCCTCGAGACTCAGAGGATTCCGCCGAGCGGACGCATCGTCGCAGAAGCTCCCGCGGGAGTTCCTCTCTTCGAGGTTCTGCGGCGGCGAAGCGGCCAGGTCGCGGTCGGGCGTGACGGTCAGATCTTCCACGTCGCCGGATCGAACTTCGGAGTCCCGGGAGCGACGGCGCGTTGCGTGGGTTGCCACACAGGACATTCGATGCTCGACGTCCCGGAGGACCCGAGCTTCACGAACCTCGCCCCGAGCGCGATCGTCGAGGCGAGCTCGCAGCGTCGCTTCGGACGTCTGAATTTGAGCGACTTCTCGGCGGTGAACCTCGTCGATCGCCGAACCGGGAGCGCCTCGAGCGAGTGGGCGGCCGAAGAGGGGCTCGAGGAGGTCCGCGTCGATTTGCGATGGCCCGTGCCTCTCGCCGCGAACGAGATCGTGCTCTGGGGCACGTCGCACGGTGAGGGGACGATCGGCCCGCGAGAGCAGACGGTCGAGCGAGCGAGCGTCGAGCTGTTTTCACGGGACGCCTCGGTCGCACGAATCGAGGTCGATCGCACGCTGAGCTCGACCGGGACGTCGTTCTCGGTCGCCCCCGATCATGTCTTCGACCGTGTCGAGGTCGTCGTCGAGCGTTCCGACACGAATGGAGCCTACGAGGGGCGCGAGGGAGTCGCGCTCGCGGAGATCGAGGTGGTCGCTCGCGTCGCCGGGGAGCCGTTCGCGCGATTCGTTCGCGGGGATGCGAACTGCGACACTCTCGTGCACTTGACGGATGCCGTCGTGATTCTGCGTCGACTGTTTCAAGGCGGCGCTGCGCTCTGCTGTCGCGCCGCCGCGGACGTCGACGAGGACAGGAATATCGCGCTCACCGACGCGGTCTTCATTCTCAACTTCCTCTTTCGAGCCGGCGCCGAGCCGCCCGAGCCGTCCCGCGTCTGCGAGCCGGCCGCTTGGGCCGGCATCGATTGTGCGACGAGCTCGTGTTCGTGATGATCGTGATCGAGTCGATAACACAACAACCGTCCAAAGGCCCTCGAACGGCGAGCTGGCTGCTGGTCTTTGTCGCGAGTCTGCTCTCGGTTCGGACAGCCGCGGCCCACGACGTGACGCGTCCCGCTAGGGAGTTGCGTCTCCACGCGCGACTCGACGGCGCGTCCGTCGTCCGTAGCGAAGGCGCACGACCTCCGACGCACGGCTCGGGAAGTTCGGCTGACGCCGAGGCGATTCTCGTCATCGACACGCTCTCGGGTGATTTCGCGTTCGACATCTGGGTGCGTGGGATCGATCCGGCGACGCTCGACGACTCCCACGGAGACAACGCGACCGCGATTCACGTTCGCTTCGGAGACCCCGACTCGCGCGGCTCGATTCTCATCGACGTTCACCACTTTTCCCGTGAGCTCAACGTTGCGGACAACGGCGTCGAGAAGACCGAAGACGGCTTCTTCCTTCACGCGGACGGCGACTTCAACGGACTGCAGGGTGATTTCGAGCCAGAGTACACGCCGGATCGCATCGTCGACTTCCTGCGTGTCGAGGAGGCGTACGTCTCGATTCGAACGAGCTCCGAGGAGCTCTACCGTGACGACGAGATCCGCGGGCAGCTGCGAGTCGTTCCCGAGGTTCTGCGCTTGACGGCGCAGCTCGACGGCGAGCAGGTCCTCCGGCCGCCCGAGTTTCGCCCGCCCGAGCGCGGATCGGGCAGCTCGGCGACGGCGACCGCGAATCTGACGTACTTCACGAGCTCGAACTATCTCAGGGTCGATCTCGACGTCGACGGAATCGCTCCCGAGGAGCTCGACTCTTCCTTCGGCCCGAACGGATCGTCGATGATGCTCTTCGTCGGAGACGAAGACGAGATCGGCGAGCCGATTCTCGACATCGACGTGCTCGCTCACGGCGTCGGGGATTCCCCTGGTGCCGGCGAGGGGGTCGTGGCCGACGAAGATGGGTTTTCGCTCGCGACGTTCGGCGCCTACCGAGAGACGCAAGGCGAGCTCGAGTCTCGCTTCAGCGGATTCGACTTCGTCGAAGCTCTCCTCGACGGGGAGGTCTACGCGTCGATTCACACGTCAAAGGAGCCGCTCTTTCGTTTCGGGGAGATCCGAGGAGCCTTCGAGCGACGTCCGAATCGCGTTCGCATCGTCGCTCTGCTCGACGGGGAACAAGTCGTCCGACCATCGGAGTTCGCTCCACCGAGCTTCGGCTCGGGGAGTGATGCACGCGGGGTCGCGGAGATCGAGGTCGATCTCGACACCGCGGACTTCTCCTTCGAGCTCGACGTCTCGGGCATCGACATCGACGATCTCTCTCCGATCCAAGGCGGCAACGAGAGCGCGGTGGCGATCCACTGGGGCGTGGCGAATCAGAACGGGCCGATCCTCGTCGACGTCGAGTACTACGCGCGTGAGAGTGCGGGTGGAGGACCCGCGCTCGTGCCGGCGGAGGATGGATTCTCGATGCGCGCCGAGGGACGCTTGAGGATGCGGCAGGGGGAGCACTTCGCTCGGTTTCCGTGGGAGCTACTCTCGAAGTTTCTCCGAACGAGGCAGGCGTACGTGGCCGTCTACACCAAGTCCGACGCGCTCTTCGAGAGCGCCGGTGAGATCCGGGGGCAGTTCCGCACGGTTCCGGACGTGCTCGAGCTCAACGCGAAGCTCGACGGCAGCCAGGTCGTCAGGCCTCCCGAGCACGCACCGCCGGAGCTCGGGACGGGAAGCGAGGCGACGGCCGATCTCGACCTCTCACTCGACACGCGAACCGGAGCTGTCGAAATCTCGCTCGAGGTCGAAGGGATTTCCGTCGACGACCTGGCGATTGTCGACGAGGCGGACGTCTCGGCCATTCGGATCTCCGAAGGCAGCCTCGCCGAGCGTGGAACGCCACGACTCGATCTCTACGGCTTCGTCATCAGCTCGCCGAACGGACAGCTCGAAGACACGCCCGCGGGATTCCGACTTCACGTCGCGGGGCTCGTCGACGATCCGGCCTTCGCGATCGGCGGCCTGTCGCGTGAGGAGGTCGTTCGGCTCCTGCAATCGTCCGAGCTCTACGTCGAGGTCGCGACGACCCGCTTCGATTACGGCGAGATTCGCGGCTCTGCGCGAGAGGTTGCCGAGCTCATCGAGCTCTCGGCGTTCCTCGACGAAAGCCAGATCGTCCGCCCTCCGAGCTTTCGTCCGCCCTTGAAGGGCAGCGGGAGCGATGCCGTGGGCACCGCTCGTTTGACGGTCGACCCGGCAGCACGGTCCTTCGAGTTCGAGCTCGCGGTGGAGGGCATCTCGCCCGAGCGTCTCTTCAACGGTGACGGGAGCAATCTGACCGCGGTGCACGTCGAGCGCGGCTCGCCGATCGAGACGGGGCGCATCCTGATCGATGTTCACCACTACGCGAGGCTGATTCTTCCCGACACGAACGGGGTCGAGTTGACACGCCACGGGTTTCGCATGTTCGCCTCGGGACCGCTCGAGCAGATTCAAGGGCGACACGACTCGTCGTACGCGCCCGAGGATATCCTCGACGCGTTGCGTGACCGGTTCGCATACGTCGTCGTTCATTCTTCGAGCGAGCTTCTCTACCGCTCGGGGGAGATTCGAGGACACCTACCGACACCCGGCTCGATCATCGAAGGCGAGCGTTTCGTGCGCGGCGACTGCAACGGAGACGGCACCGCGGGAGCCTCGGTCAGCGACGCCGTGTTCCTGCTCAACTTCAACTTCGGGGGCGGAGACGTTCCGGGATGCCTCGCGGCCTGCGATGTCGACGGTGACGGACGGGTCCGCGGACTCGTCAACGACGCGATCTACCTGCTCAACTTCGGATTCCTCGGCGGTTCCCCGCCGCCGATGCCCCACCCCGACTGCGGCGCGAGCACTTCGCTCTCCGATCGTCGCCTCGGGTGCGAGACGCCGGGTCGATCCTGCCGATAATCGCCGATTCGCGCTCTCGATTCACGGCTCGGACGCGCCGTAGCCGATTCAGATGACGTACCGAATCCCTTCGATCTCGAAAGGCGACCGTGCGTTCATCCTCGATCTACGTCCTCGTTCCGGTATTCGACGACTGGGAAGTCCTTCCGAAGCTCCTGCGAGCCCTCGACGCGACGCTCCGCGATCGGGGCGTGTCGGCGGAGGTCGTCGTCATCGACGACGGCTCGACACAGGAGGCGCCGCGGAGTCTCGAGGACGAGGAGCTATGCGCGATCGAGGGACTTCGAGTCGTTCGTCTGCGTCGGAATCTCGGCCACCAGCGAGCGATCACCGTCGGAATCGCCTACATTCACGAGCACCTCGAGCCTCGTCCAGTGGTCCTGATGGATTCGGACGGCGAGGACGACCCGGGCGAGATTCCTCGCCTCCTCGATCGCTACGAGGCGCTCGAAGGAAGAAAGATCGTCTTCGCCGCGCGCAAGAAGCGCTCGGAGACGTTGCTCTTTCAGTGCTTCTACCGCGTCTACCAGGTCGTCCATCTCTTCCTGACCGGACGCAAGATCCGCATCGGGAACTTCAGCGTGATTCCTCCGGAGAAGCTCGCGACACTCTCGGTGACGCCCGAAGTGTGGACGCACTACGCCGCGGCCGTGCTCAACTCGCGCATCGAGCACGACGAGGTCGACGTCGACCGGGTCGAGCGCATGGGGGGGCGCTCTAAGATGAACTTCACGTCACTCGTCGCGCATGGGCTCAGCGCCCTCTCGGTCTGGAGCGAGATTATCGGCGTGCGGCTTCTCTCCGCCGTGGCGGCTCTGACGGGTCTCGTCGGGGTGATCGCCTCGATCTTCTTGTTGCGCGCGATCGCGGCCGGCTCGACACGCGTCGAGGACATCGTCGTTCCGTCGATCGCGCTCGGAGGCGTGCTGCTCCAGGCGCTCGTCGCGGCGATGCTCTTCGTCGTCCTCACGATCCGCGGTCGACAACAGCCCGCGTATCTTCCGGCGCGCGAGTACGCGAACTTCGTCGGTGACGTCTTCGAGGTCGCGACGAGCCGAGAGCTCTCCCACGCCTGAGAAAATCATGAGCACGACCCAAGAGTACGTCGGCAGCGAGCTCGAGCTCTTCGCGACCGCGAAGAACTGGAAGCAGTACTTTTCGCGGATGGTGATCCCGTTCCTCGGAAAGGACGTCCTCGAGGTCGGGGCCGGGCTCGGGGGGACGACGAAGGTCCTCTGCCGATCCGAGCGCGAATCTTGGACTTGCCTCGAGCCGGATCCGGATCTCTGCACGCAGGTCGACGAGAGGATCGAGGCCGGCGACCTTCCGGCTGCTTGCACGACGTTCTGCGGCACCCTCGATGATCTGCCGGCGGGCCGGCGATTCGATTCGCTCCTCTACATGGACGTTCTCGAGCACATCGAGGACGACCGCGCCGAGGTCGCTCGCGCGGCCGAGCGCCTCGCTCCGGGTGGGCACTTGATCGTGCTCGCACACGCGCACAATTACCTCTTCACGCCGTTCGACGAGGCGGTCGGGCACTATCGTCGTTACGATCGAGGGCTCATGAAGAAGGCCGCGGAGGATGCCGAGGGACTGCGCCTCGTCCGCCTGCGATTCCTCGATACGGTTGGGCTCGCCGCGTCGCTTGCGAACCGCCTGTTTCTCAAGCAATCGATGCCGAGCGCTTCTCAGATTCGACTTTGGGACGGCGCGATGGTTCCGCTCTCGCGTTTCGTCGATCCGCTCTCAGGTTACCGGCTCGGCAAGTCGATCCTCGGTGTTTGGCGGCGGGAGCACTGATTCGATGCTCGCGGCCCGTGCTCGGGCTCGCAGCTTGCGAAGTCGGCGCGTCGTGAAGAGGAGCGCGAAGACCAGCGTCGTCGCTGCGAGGACCGCGAGGCCCTTTTGAAAGGCCGAGTCGACGTACCTAATGGTGACGACGCCTCGATCTCCGCGCGTGTCGAGGAAGAGACGATTCGTATGCGTCGATAGCTCGACCTCGTCTCTGTTCGCGACCGACGTCGCTCGGTAGCCCGGGATTCCCGCAAGGCCGACCCAGACGCGGCCGGGTGAGTCGCCCGTGTCGACCTCGATGCCGTTCGCGATCCAGCGAAAGGGCAACGCCTGTATTCCGTTCGAGTTCTCGAGAAAGACCAGCGGCACGACGACGCGATTCTCGTAGACGACGACGGACTCGTCACTCGAGAGCCTCGAGAGGTGCTTCTGCGCGTCGAGGTGACTCGTCAGAAGCGGGGTGTTGTCCGCGAGGAAGTAGCGCACGGCCCACGTTCCAAGGTAGCGCGAGGTCTCCTCGCTCGGAATCTTCGCCAGCTCGCTGCGGTAGTAGAGACCTCCGGCGAGCTCGTGATTGACCTCGGGGACGAGCGGATCGTATCCGCCGATCTGCATCGAGCCGTGCAAGGTCGCGAAGTTGAAGCCGAGCCGACTGCTGATCTCGTCCGGGCGCGTCGTCGTCTCCGCGAGCGTCGCGACACGAAAGTGCTCGAGGTCGGCGGAAGCGAGGCTCGGGGAGGCGCGGAAGGCCGACACGTCTCCAGACATGCAGTAGTCGCTGAAGGGACGCCGGAGCTCTCGGTCGAAGATGACCGCTAGGTTCGAGGCGAGGGCGACGAACGCGCCTGCGATCGCGATCGAGCGGATGCGGCCGCCGCGTTCGAACCAGCGAGCGTAGACGAGGAATGCGACGAGCGTCGCCAAGAAGCCGACGAAGAACATCGACTTGAATGGCCAGCGGAAGCTCGAAAGTACGGGGAGTCCGTAGAGCCAACCGTAAGCCTCCGTCGAGAAGACGAAGGTCGCGATCGTGGCGATCGCCAGGATTCGGAGCGGCCATCGTCGGCTCGCCTCGTCCGCGGCTCGACGTCTCGGGACGAGCGTGAACACGAGAGGTACGAGTAATCCGATACCCAGGTAGAAGAGCGCGGAGCCGCTGCCGAAGATGACGCCGGGCTCGAATCGGAAGGCCTGCGCACTGAGGAAGCTCAGCGGCTCGACCGCGAGCTCGACGATCTCGTCGCGTTCGAGCACGGTCGACCGGAACTTCGACACGTTCTTCGCCTCGAGCATCGGAAAGACCATCGGAGAGCTGAGCGCCGCGGTGATCGCGAAGACGCCGGCCAAGCCGAGAGGATGTGCCCACGAGCGTCGCTCCCTGGCAAAGAGCCAGATCGCAGCGAGAATGCCTCCTTCGATCAGCGTCGCCAAGAACATGTACTGCACGTAGCCGCTGATCGTGTAGAGGCCTTTGACTCCGGCGAGAAGCAAGATCCTTCGAAGACACGTCGGAGCTTCGATCCAGCGGAGGAGCAGGTAGACGTTCCACGGAACGAACGCTGCGGCGAAGCTGATGAAGCCCCAGCTCCGCGCGACGATGAGCGTGTACGGGAAGCTGACCCAGACGAGGGCGCAGGTGACGGCCCACACGCGATGGAGTCCGAGTCGTCTCGCGAGGAAGAATATGCCCGCGGCCGCGAGCAGGAAATGAAGCCCGACGAGGATGTCGACCGTGCCCCTGAGATCTCCGAGCACGACATCCGAGAGGAACGCGGCGAAGTAGACAGGTGGGTACAGAACGGCGGTCTGACCGCTCGCGAGGTGTGGGTAGCCGAGGTACTGGTGAGAGTTCCAGACGGCGAGCTCACCCGCGTCACGGAGCGTCTCGTAGTTGTGCACGTACGACGCGAGGAAGAACGTCGCGTTGTCGTCGTAGAGAAAGAAGTACGGATCGAGCACCTCGAGGGACGCGAGGAGGCCTGCCGTCAGCAGAACGGCGATGGCGCAGGCGAGCAGGTCGCCTCGGAGCGGCGAGTTGTCACGCGAATTCTCCATGACTACGTCTTCGGATCATCATGACCTGCGGAATGAGCTTGCTCCGACGAGTCACAACCTCGCTCGTGCGTGGAACGACACGGCTGTACGGAACCTGGACAGGTCATCGGGGCTCTCTCCTTCGCCAGGAAGGGGCAGATGCCGGAGTTCTCGGTGTTTCTGAGTTCCGGTACGCCCCTCGCACGCGGGTTTTTCGGAACCCACAGACGGGCCCTCAGCTGCCTACGAAAGGCTTTCCATGTCTTCACTGACTCGACAGAAACCCGAACTCGACTCTGCCATCTCCGCCGTGAGCTTGCTCTTCGTGCACACGTCCGAGCTCGCCCGGACGATCCGTCTCGGCATCGAGTAACATGATCAGCTGCTCGACGCGCGGGATCACCTCGTGCAAGCGCGGACGACTTTCGACCTCGTCGAGAAGACGCTCAACAGTCGAGCGGACTGACCGGACTCCACTCTGACTCTCGGAGGCTCCGGCCTCTCAGAGCGGCGGGCGCGCCTCGATCGAACTCGACGGCGCTTACGCCGCTTTTCGTTGGGCTACGTGTGCGAGCACTTCGGCCTCGAGCTCAGCGAGCACCGGAGGGGACGTCGAGCGAAAACCGTGCTCGCGATCTGCTATTCGTCCTTCGCGACGGGACTGATGTTCTCGTAATACGAGACGCACTCACCGAAAGGGGAGAGACCGAAGAGGTCGACACGCCCCTCGCCGTCGAGATCGACGACCTCGATGCGGTGGAGGGGGAAGCTCGGGCCCGAAATATCGAAAGATTCCCACGTCTTGCTGCTTTCAGTCGGGCCCGGGTTTTCGTAGAGGCGGACGAAGTGCACGGGGTCGTTCGGACTTTCGGCGACGACCAGGCTGATCGCGAGGTCTGCGTCACCGTCTTTGTCGAAGTCACCCGCGACGATGTCGGCCGCCGTCTCGGGAATATCGAGAATCTCGTGAACCTTCCACTCCTGGGCCGCTGCGCCTTTCGGACGTTCGAGCCAGACGACACGCCGGGAGCTTCCGGTCTCTGCCGGCAGCGTGCGGAGGCAGTCCAGGTCGCCGTCTCCGTCGAAATCGGCGAGCTCGGTGTAGCCCGCAGTCTTCTCGCTCGAAAACTCGGTCCGTTCCCACGTCTCCCCGTGTCGTCCGGGATTTCGGTACCACGCTCCGGCGAACGCGACGTCGATCGCGCCGTTGTGGTCGAGGTGAGCCCGTGAGGTCAGGGCGCTCGGCGATCCGAGCTTGAGGTCGAACGTCACGGGAGCTTCGTCGATCTTGACGGCGCTCGCTCGACGGCGGTCGATGCGGATCGAGCTCAGCGTGGCGAGCGGAGAGTCTCCACGGCGGAGGCTCGTCGCGAGGACCGTCAGGCCGGGAAGCTCGTCCGAGCGGAGGAACAAGCTCGGCTTCTCGAGGACAGCGAGTTCGACGAGCTCCGCCGGCGCGAATCCAGCACTCTCGATCTCGTGGACTTTCCAGAGTGTTCCGAGGGAGCTCGGGCCGGGATTCTCGCACCAGACGAGCCGGGCCTCATCGTCGCTACCCGATTGCGCGTTCGTGATCACGTCTTCGTCGCCATCGCCGTCGAGATCCGCCGTCACGACAGCCGTTCCGATGAGTCGTGCGTCCGTGCCGATTCCGCGAGCGCGCTTCCACTCTGCGACGCGACCGCCGAGTCGGTACGTCGAAAGCGACCCCTTGCCGACGATGACGAGGTCATCGTTACCGTCGAGATCGAAGTCGGCACGCGCGTAGCTGCGGAACCGTGGCACCGGCGGACGAGTGCCATCGGCGTAGTAGCGAGCGAAGCGGAACTTCGGAACGATACCCGTCGTGCGCACGTCGTAGCGACGGTAGGTCCACTCGCGGTCGCCGTAGATCTCCTCGACGAGGGCGGCGAGCTTCGGGTCGTAGTCCTTGAGCTCCTGCCGTGTGTCGACGTGATTGTGGAGGAAGTCGTTCGCACGATTGGGCTCGTACCACGACTGCACGCCCTCGGCCCAGTACTCGCCCATGTTCGTCGAGGCGTACGTGTCCTTCCAGAGGCCCGTCTTCATCGCCTCGTCGTAAGCCGTTCGAAGTCGAATATCGAAGCTCGGGTCGACCTTGCGGGCTCCGAAGCCGTGCATGCAGTGGGCGAACTCGTGGAGGAGGATATTCTCCGTCGCGTATCGGTCGCCGGGAAGGTTGAGCAAGTTCTCCTCACCGCCACTCGTGATCCGGCCGCCGAGTCCACGAGCGCGAAGGTCCCAGAACATGGTCGGCTTCATCCACCTTTGCTCGGGAAGGTCTGTCGTCATCTCGTTGACGCCCATGACGACGATGCGCACGTTGTCGCACGCGAGCGACTGGAGCAGGTCGTAACGCTTCTCGGTCATGCGGCGCATGATGTACGCCGTCTCGAGCACGGACTCGTCCGAAGCCGAGTCGGACGCGAGGACCGGCACGCCGCCGACGTCGACGTGCTTCGTGTAGAACGGGTCCGCGTCGAGGTAATCGGGCGGAGTGCCGATCTCGAGAGGAGGGAGCGTCGCCGCGTCGATCGGTGGCCCGAGTGGCGGCAAGTGGACCGGAGGTCCCGGAATCTCGCGGGCCGGCTTCTCCTCGGTCCTCCCTTCGCCGGGGAGGCCTCGGCAGGCAAGTGGTACGATCGCGCAAAACACGAAAACGAGCGAGTAGCGCAGTCGACGAGACACGAGATAAGCTCCTGCGGCGTGACCTGACGAATGAAAGGGAAGATCCGCAAGGTACCGACGCAGGAGCCGGGCGTCAACTCACCGGAAGGACGCTGACTCGTTCGCTCTGAAGCTGATTTGGTCGTGAGTGGCTTCGCTCACGGCCCGAGGAGCTTGCGTACCAGAACGTAAATGTCGGTCGACGGCATACAGTCGTCGACACCCTCTTTCGGCGAGTGGTGCGACGTTCGAACGAATTCAGTCTTGTCGATAGCATCACTCGTTCGACTCGATAGTCGGTCGTAGAGCTTTTTCGCTTCCTGGAGCTGCTTGCCGTACGCGACATGGAAGCTCTTTTGCCAGAGCGGTTGCAGCGAGTTGATGGCCGCGCCACAGTCTTGAAAGAGCTTGGCAGTCTTCTCGAAATGAAGCAAGGCCCAGAACTCGAAGCAGGGATTCGACACGCAGAGTCGAGTTCCCTCCTTGTCGGCCTTCTTCTTCGCTGATTCACTTGGCAATCCACGTCGACGACACACCCGACCTCGTCCCACCTCATGATCGGGTCCTGGGCGGCGCTGGCGTCCCTCATGTCGATCGCGATATCGACCAAGGCATCCGGGGGAACTCCTGGCTTCTTCTCGACTTTCGGGAAGTACCGGGCCTTGACCCGTGGGTCTCGCGCAAGGGCGTCCAAGTCGGCTGGTTCGGTCGTCCTTGCCTCGGTGAGGCTGAGCACCCGTGACTTGGACGGGATTCTACGGGGCTTTTTCTTCTTTGGTCGAGCGAAGACCTACCCTGCTCGTCCATCGGGCGATGGAGCGCTGAAGTCTTCGAAGAACGGGCCGAGCCGAGGCCATGCTCCGATGCGCCCCGATCTGTACCAGTTCAGTATCGACACGATCGTGTCGAGGACGATCGTCACCGTCGATGTCCATGATCGAATAGAGCTCAGCTGCGCCTGTAGTCGACTTCTCTACCAAGCAGATCTGATCCCGGCGAAAAAGGTCGCAGATCGCGCATGCCAGCGCGTTCTTCGCGCCTTGCGCGAACGGTCATCAAATGCCTTTAAGGTGCGTGCTCGCCGGGGCTTAGCAGCCCGTTGAAGAAGTCGATTCGGCGTCCAAGCGGCCGATTCTCTCGAGCTCTT
>CAYZGY010000158.1:0-12114 GCA_964478085.1 uncultured Planctomycetia bacterium | reverse complement strand
GCGGCATCTTGAGCGCCGGCCCGGACCGCCTCCACGCGGCCGGCCGCGCGGGAATCCCCCAGGTCGTCTCGACAGGTGCCGTCGACATGGTCAACTTCGGCCCGATCGAGAGCGTGCCGACAGAGTTCGCCGACCGACTCTTCTACAAGCACAACCCGACCGTGACGCTGATGCGGACGACTCCCGACGAGTGTGCGGAGATCGGCCGGCGCATCGCGACGCGCATCGGGACGTCGAAGGGGCCCGTCAAGGTGCTGCTGCCCCTCGGAGGTGTCTCGGCCATCGCGACGGAGGGGCAGGCCTTCCATGCACCCGAGGCGGACGCACGCTGCTTCGACGCGCTTCGGACGGGCGTACCGGAGAGTGTCGAGGTGATCGAGTATGAAAGGGAGATCAATGATCCGGCGTTTGCTCGGGCTTGTGCGGAGGCCCTCCTCGAGATGATGAGGGTTGGAAGCGCAGGAGTCGAAAGCGGAAGGTGAGGAGTGAACCCATGTTGACCCGATGTCGAGAACACGTCGAGTTTGGCTTGGAAGGAGAGAGCGAGAAACGATGTCCGTCACGCGAGATGAAGCACTCAGGCGTTTACGTGAGCAGATCGAGAATCGCAAGCCCATCATCGGCGCCGGCGCCGGAACCGGCATCTCGGCGAAGTTTTGCGAGAAGGGCCGCGTCGATCTCATCATCATCTACAACTCGGGTCGCTTCCGCATGGCCGGACGCGGATCGCTCGCGGGATTGATGCCCTACGGCGACGCGAACGCGATCGTCGTCGAGATGGCAAGTGAGGTGCTTCCGGTCGTTCAAGACACTCCGGTGCTCGCCGGAGTCTGCGGGACCGATCCGTTTCGGCTGATGGACGTCTTCCTCCCCGAGCTCAAGCGTCTCGGGTTTTCCGGCGTACAGAACTTCCCCACCGTCGGGCTCATCGACGGTCAACTGCGCCAAAACCTCGAGGAGACGTGCATGGGCTACGACCTCGAGGTCGAGATGATCCGCAAGGCGCGCGAGCTCGATCTTCTCACCGCACCCTACGTGTTCTGCCCGGATTCGGCGGCCGCGATGGCGAAGGCCGGCGCCGACATCCTCGTCCCGCACATGGGACTGACGACGAAGGGATCGATCGGCGCGTCGACCGCGAAGACACTCGAGGACTGTCCGGCGATCATCCAAGAGATGGCCGACGCGGCGAAGAGCGTACGCGACGACGTCATCGTGCTCTGCCACGGCGGACCGATCAGCGGACCTTCGGACGCTGAGTACGTGATCCGAAATACGAAGGGGATCGACGGGTTCTTCGGCGCCTCGTCGATCGAGCGTCTCGCGACCGAGCCCGCGATCACCGAGCAGGCACGCGCGTTCAAATCGATTTCGTTTTAGCTACTCGACGCGCTTCGCTTCGCCGGCGCCCGAGCCTTCCGACGAAGTGGGATCCTCCTCGGCCGGCTTCGAGATGACACGCACGGGCGGTCGAATCGGTCCGTGCGCGAGCGAGGCCTCGAGCTGCTCGAGCATGCGGAGTTCGTGGTCTTCGAGCTGCTTGTGCTCGCGGCCCGGGAACGGCTCGTCCGGGTCCTCGAACTCCTTCGCCATATCGACGAGCTTGCGGGCTTGGAGCGCGGCAAAGCGCGCGTCGGTGACGTCGTCGCGGTCCCAGTAGGCGAGAGCGAGATAGAGGTAGTTCGGCGCGAGCCGCTGCGTCCGAAACGCCGCGGGGTCCGGAAAGAGAATCTCGCCGATCTTCTCGTCGATCGTCTCGAGACTCCACTCGAGCGGTTGGGGGCGATGATCCTTCACCGCGCGAATGAGGAACTTGAAAGCGTCGTCGTACTCGCGCCGCTGAAAGTAGACCCAGCCGACGGTGTTGAGGATCGCACCCTCGAGAGGAGCCTTCGCCAGAGCGCCGTGCGCCATCTCGAGCGCCTTGTCGAGGTCCGTACGGCGGAGCGCCCGATACCACGCGCCAGCGTTGAGAATGCCCGGGCTGTCGGGGTACTGCTCGAGCGCCTCGTCGGTCAGACCGATCATCCGATCGAGCAGAGCGGTCAGCGCAGCCCCTTGGTCAGTCGCGTGGAGACGGTCGTAGAGGTACGCACCCGCCTCGAGCTGCAAGAGAACCGAGTCGAGCGGTCGCCTCTGCCAGTACTCCCAAGCGTCCTCCCCGAGTCGCTCACGCCGGAGCTTCCGCTCGATGATTCCCAGGGCTGCGAAGTCACCGCCGAAGTACCGCGCACGCTCCTCGAGAGAGGCGATGAGATCGGGATCGCTGTCATCACCGAACTCCACGACGTGGCGGTCGACGCGCCAGAGATACCACCCGCTGTCGAACACGGGAAAGGCGAGGCTGTAGATCCCCAGTCCGACGAGAAGCGCGAAGGCGGTCAAGCCGGCACGGATGCGCCGACGCGCGCCGTAGCGCCCCATCGCGCTGAAGAAGAACGCGCCGCCGAGAAGACCGGTCAAGAGCCCGCCGAGGTGCGCCGAGTCGGCGACCTGCAGGCCCGGCACCCTGCGCTCGAGGAACCACGACTCGAGAATCAGAATCGAGGTGACGGCGACGGTCCAAATCCAGAACCGACGACCGAGCACCGCGTGCCTCGATCCGTAAGGACGACCGTCCGCGCCGATGACCACCCCACGCTTGCCGAAGCGGCCGACGAGGAAACAGCCGACGAGCCCACAGATGCCGCCCGATGCTCCGACGCCGGTCCCGGCGTCCGAGAAGGCCTGGTAGGTCAGCGAGCCACCGAACGCGAAGAGCAGGTAAAACCCGAGGAAGCGCCAGGCTCCGAGCCAACGCTCGACGATCCGACCGAACAGCAGAAACGTGATCGCGTTGACCGCGAAATGCCAGAACGCACCGTGGAGGAACGTGCAGGTCAGGAGGCGATAGTACTCACCCTCCCAAATCGCCACGCGGTCCTGCCCGAACGCCTCGAGAATCGTGTGGCGAAGATCCCCTCCACCCCCGTCCGTCTGCAGGATCTGGATCGTGCCTTCGAGGAGCGCGAAGATTCCGAGGAGAGCGTACGTGACCCACGGACGCACGAGATACGCCGACGCGTGCTCCTCCACGATCGCCTGTTCCCCCGAGATCGACGGCGGCGCATGCGGCTCTGGAGACGGCTCGGAGGCCGCCTCGGGCGAGCGTTCGAATTCGGGTGGGGTCGGGGTATTCACGCAGGCCGCTCCGAGCGGGCGGTTGAGCCCGGGCTCTTCAGCTGACTTCGTCGCGAGGCGACGTAGCAGAAGGCTGCTGAAGAGTTCGGGTCAGAAAGGGTAAACCGGGCGCTATCCAGAACTTCGGTTCCAGAAAGCGCCTAGTTTACCGTAACTGTCAGTCGAACCCCAACCCGCGCTGGTCGCTTCTCACGAAGCAGCGCCCTGCTCCCGCAGGGTGGCGGATCGTTATCAGACGACTACTGATTCTCGCAACCGAGCGTGTCGCCGGCCGGATCCGGTCCTGGGCTCGGGTACGGGCCGTCGGGCTGAGGACCACCGCGGTAGAGGAAATCGAGCCCGAAGATCGCGTCGGTGATCTCGATCGCTTCGTCATCGTTGATGTCGCAGGCGTCCTCGCAATCGATGCTCGCACCACCGAAGAGGTACTGAACGATACGGACCGGATCCGAAATGTTGAACCGGCCGTCACCGTTCGCGTCGCCTCGGAGGAACTCCGGCGGCGGCAAGAGGTACGTGAACGAGACCGTGTTCGAGCTCTTGCCGTCGACGTTCTCGACGCGCACGTCGACCGTGCCCGTGCCCGGCGGGACGATGCACGAGATCACGCCCGGGTCGGGACCGAACTCGTCGAAGACGACTCCGCTCGCCTCGCGCGCCCCGAAGAAGACCTGGATGCCGTTGTGGAACTCCGTGCCCATGAGCGTGACGCGCTCGCCGGCGAGCTCCTGGTCGGGATCGACCGCCGTGAGGACCGGCGGGTCCCACTCGATGTTCGTGTTCGTGATGACGATCGAGTCGGTTCCGGCGATGTCGCCGTTGAGCTTGAACGCGACGAACTCGAGCTGGTTGGCACCGGGGTGGAGCGGGATGTCGTTGATGCGCCAGCCCGTCATCGACGTGAAGTCGGTGTCGTAGACCTCGCCGTTGACGAGGATCTGACAGATACCCGAGCAACCCGCTCCGGAGATGGTCTCCTCGAAATCGTCCGAGCTGAAGTTTCTTCCGCTGTTCGTCGTAATGCGGAACGCGGTCGAGTTCGTGTTGCCGAGCCTCGGACGGATGAGATCCGCGCGACGATCGATGTAACCGCCCGGCGCCGCGATGCCCGTATTGGCCATGCCGATCGCCGCGAGCTTCTGAGCGAAGGTTCCAGAGTAGCTCGCGTCGAAGGTCTGGTTCGGCCCGTTCACCATCTCGTCGAGGATTCCGTACCACATCCTCTTGATCTTGATGTTGTCGAACATGCGGTTCACTTCAGAGAAGCTTCCCGGGTTGAAGTCCTGATTCGGATTGTCGGGAATGATGTTCGCGCCGATGTTCCCGTACGTGAGCTCGGTGTCCCAAGCGAAGAGAATCGCCGGAGCATCATCGGGGAAGTGGATGTAGCAGTTCTTGCCGCGACGGGCGCTCCATTGATCCCAGTCGTCCGTGTTGAGACGGATCGCCCAGATTCGGAGGAACGCCTCGACGTTGCAGAGATCCCAGATCTGCTGGTCGAACGCCGAGTTATTCGTCACACCCGGGTCCATGACCCGAGCGAACTCGATGAGCTTGGAGAAGTCGTCGGTTCCGTTGCGCGAACGAAGGCCGAAGAACCAACGGTAGTTCTCCTTGTTCTCGCCGTTGCCGTCATTCGACTGACTCGGCGGCGGATAGCGCACGTTGGCGTTCGTGTTTCCAGCACGGCCACCACCGTCGTTGAAGTCGAAGCGGTCGTCGACCTCGAAGAGGAAACCCTCTCCGGCCCAATCTTCGCCGTCGCTACCCTCGGGCACCTGGCTGTGCTCGAGAGTGTTGTTCGTCGCGTCGTTCATCTGCCACTGAACCATGGTCTGGACCTTCGCGTAAGGCACGGAGATCGCTCCCTGGTTGTGACGGATCATGTAGTGCGAGATACGCTCGTTCGCATTGCGACCGTTGCCGTGGTGGTTGTCGAGGTTCATCTTGCCGTAGCGATCGTGGAGATCACGGTTCCTCGTCATCGCCACGCGGTAACTTCCACCGATGCCTCCACGCGCGAACGGACTACCCGAGAAGCGCGTCTTCGAGAGGTAGTAGAGGTCGCTCGCACCGTAGCAGAACGTTCCGTAGATCAGATCGTTCGACTGTCGCATGCGATTCCGGAGACGATTCTCGTCGTTGTTCGTCATCCAGAATCGGTAGCTGTGGTAGAGCGTCGACGGGAGCAGATCCGTGTGTCGATAGATGATGTACTGCTGATCGTCGAGCGTAGCACCGTTCGGGTTGAGGAGCAGCGGGTGGGTACGCGTCTCCACGTCGGCCGGGTAGCGAGCGTCGCGTCCATCGCCATCCTCGGCCGTGATGTAGAACACGACTTTCGTGTTCATCGCACGGGCAGGAATGACGCCGCGGTAGACGTTGTTACCGATGTGCGTCATCGTGCGCGACGAGGGCGACGCGGACGGGTTGTTGTCCGAGTGACGGATACGGACGTTTTGGACGCCGTCCGGATCGGAGATCTTCGCGAAGACCGTCACGTCCTCTCCGGAGCCCGGAATGAGCGGGAACTGCGAGATCTCCTGGATCACGGGTCCGGTGTTCGCAACACCCGACGCGTCGATGAGTCGCTGAGTCACCGAGTTGATCGCTCCTGGCGTTCCGATGTTCTCCGGAACGGCCAGCTGGTGTGACTTGGCCATCTGGTGACGATCACCGTGGGTGACCATCGTCTGCGCCCCGATGACCCAACGAGACTTGAAGCTGATCTGCATGTCCTCACCGTTGGTAAAGTTGCCGGTGAGTCCGCTGTTGCTCGTCTCGATGCGGTTGACCTTGTTGTCACCGCGACCCGAGGCGACGATCTTGAGCGAGCCCGAGCCGTCGATCGGGTCGATCGTCGATCGACCGCTGCGCACGTGCGTTCCCTGAATCAGGTAGCGACCGCTGATGCTCGAGTTGAAGTGACCGTTGACGACCTTGTTCGCGCCCTCGGAGACCTCGACGACTCGGCTGACGAGCTTCGGAATGATCGAGAAGTCCGAGCTGCCCGTGCCCGCGTTGTGCCCCTGAATGCAGAGCACGTTCGTACCGACAACGAGGTCGTTCGGATCGAGCGTGTGCGTGCGAGTCTCCGTCTCGCCAGCACTCGAGGCGCTTGCGTCGTGAGCGGGGCTGTTCACCTTGTGGGAGCCGACTTGATCGCCGTTGAGGTAAGCGTAGTAGCCATCGTCGATCTTGATCTCGAGAACGAGATCGTCGATCGCGTTGATCTCCGCCTGCGTCATCGTGAACTCTTTACGGCAGAAGACCGTGACGTAGTTGCCCCCCATGTCGCCGAGCACGGTGTTGTGCGGGTTGTCCGAACCGTAACCGATCGGCATCTGGCCGCTGAGCCAGCTGTTGTCGTTGAAGGCGATGTCGGTCCAGTTGTTCGGCGGCGCCGTCGTACCCTTGAAGTACCGCCAGGTTTCGTCGTCGTCGATGATCGGCGTGTCGATGTTCGTCAAGCCACCGCCGATGACCTGGAGGTCGTCGACGTAGGTGATCCCACGCGTCGTGAGGAGGAGGTGGACCTCCGACTCACCGCGACCGAGGTGACGACCGATGTAGCTGAACTCGCGAACGGGTGCCTTGTGGGAGTCGTCGGACGCGTCCCAGGCCATGCCGTAGCGGTTGTCCTGCATCGGATCGATGACCTCCGCCGAGGCGCCGAGGCCGTCGGCCCAGCGCGGCCAATCGCCTCCGTCACGGAGACGCAGCGTGTTGGCGGTACGACCCATCTCGTCCTTGAGCGTGATGCGCTCGCCGCCGTCACGCAGGACGCCGTAGTCGCCCTTGGCCTCCTCGGTCTGCTCGGGGCCGAAGACCGACCCGTTCGGCAAGCCGTAGATCGACTCGATGCGCTCGGGATTGCGAGCGACGACGAGGTACTCGTCCGGGGCGATCGTCGTTCCGGGCGGGAACGCGAAGTTGACGCCGCGCGTGATCTCCCAGCCGGTCATGTCGACGGGCTGCGTGCCGCGGTTGTAGAGCTCGACAAACTCGCGATCTTCGTCATCGTCGAGCGGGTGGTAGAAGATCTCGTTGAAGATAACGTCCGTGATGACGGTCATCTGGTTGGCAGCGCCGCGTGTAGGATCGGCAGCGCCTTCGAACTCGTCGTCACCGTCCGGCACGCGCGATTCGCTGAAGTCCTCGAACTCGGGCTCGAAGTTGTAAGCGTCGATGACCTTCGTACCAGCTTCATCGACGAGCGCGAGGAACTTGCGGTCGCCGATCTCTCCCGGAGGTGCCGTCGACAGATCGAGGCCGAGTTGGGCCTCGGTCAGGACGAGGTAGCCGCCCGACGGAATGTTGAGGCCGCCACCGAGCTGCACCTTGTCGAGGTCGGCCGCATCGTCGGTGATGTGGTGATTCGAGAGATCGTAGCTCGAGCCGCTGCGGTTGTAGATCTCGATCCAACGCTCGCCGGAAGACCAGAGGAGCGCCTCGTTGATGATGACCTCGGAATCCGGGATGTCGCCGGGGTTCGGGGCGGGATCCGGATCGGGATCCGGGTCGCCGGGCTCGTGGATCGGAACGCCCGAGCCGTCGAAGTTCATGCCTTCGTTGACGTCGGTCGTGATCTGGATCTGATCGATTCCGGTGATCGGCGTGTTCGAGTTGCGACGATGAAAGCGCGCGCGGAACGCCCAGCCACCACCGTGCTCGAAGACCTTGACCATCACGACGTTCTTGCCGGGGCGCAGGGTAACATCTTGCACGACGTCCTGAACCTGGCCGGAATTTCCGACGCCTCGGCAAGCCGTGTTCGTGTGGACGTGCTGACCGTTGACGAGGATGTTGATCTGATCGTCCGAGGCAACTCCCATGTCGACGATGAGGTTGCTACCCGTGACGTTATCGACGTACACGATGGCGTGCGCCATGATGAAGTCGATGTTGGACCAGTACGACTGAAAGTCGATCGTGTCGCTAAAAGAGACTTCGCGGCGAATTCTCGGTGTCCCACCGCCACTGGCGTGCAAGCCGGTCGATTGGGCGCTCGCGTAGCGCGTATTGACGACCTGATCGTCTTCCCAGACCTCGTCGTCCTGACGAACCGGTCCGTTCGTGCCTTCGGTCAGCCAGTCGTTCCGCATCCGCGACGCCGAGAGGTTGCAATTGGACCCGTTGTATGGTCCGAGCAGAAGCCACGAGAGGATGAATCCCTGAGGATCCATGCCGTCGACGGCTTCGGGAAGCGATCCGCCCGCGGCGAAGTTCGGTCCGTTCGGCTCTCCCGGCGAACCACCGATCTCTCGGCTGAGTCGGAAGCTGTCCGCGTCGTCGTTGTCGCGGTACGGACCGCGCAGCTCGAGCGAATGACCCGTTCCGTCCGCACCGGCAGCCCACTGACCGCGGTCGTTGAAACGGACACTCGTGACCTCGACGCCGCCGGTGTTGCACAGCGTGACACGCTCGCCACCGTTCGAGAGCGAGCCGATGTAGTTTCCGATCGTGTTGTCGATGCCGTACTTGGCGCGGATGTGAGCCTCATCTGCGCAGACGACGAGGAACGTCTTACCGTCGAGGTACGTGCCTCGAGGGAAGACGAAGTCGACGCCGTTACAGAGCGAGTAGCCGCTCAGGTCGTACGGATCGATGTTCTCGTTGTAGATCTCGATGAACTCATCGGGGCGGTCGTCCGCCGCCGCCGAGTGGTACATGATCTCCGAAATCACCAGCGCCTCCGCCTGACGCGGCAGTGCCCAAGCCCAGAAGGCACAGACACCGAAAACGCAGATTACCCTACTCCACACGAGCCTGCCGGGGGCCCACGCCTGACGATTCGTCGAGCGATTCCCTGACGTCATATCACCCTGCTTTCATGCTTCCGCGGTCAGTTCTTGTTGAGAGCACAAATAACCGCGTGCGCCTGCTTTACGTTGGCTGCTCTCGTTGACCGGTCTCGCTTTTTGACGGGATGTAACCAAGAACACAAAGTCCTCGGTTCAAACGTCCAGCCGTAACGAGTCCGCTCGAATTCGACTTACTGACTTTTCTTTTTGGCGAGGAGCGACTCGATCGTCCGCTCCATGTCTTTCACTTGCGAAGGCCTGAAACCGACCTTGCGGTCGATGACCACTCCACGATGGTCGACCCAAAAAGATGTGGGGTATCCACGCACGCCGTATTGGTTGCGTGCGACAGCACCCCCCATTAGGAGAATTTTATGCTTCAATCCCTGCTTCTGAACGTAATTCTCCACGGTTTTGTGGCTTTCGTTCCAGCCGTTGACACCGATGATCTCGAATCCCTGTTTGCCGTACTTTTCCACAAGTTTCGATAGGTACGGAGCCTCCGTACGACAGGGCGGTCATCCGTAGCCCCAGAAGGCGAGCAGTGCAGGTTTGTCCTTCGTCAGGGCTCGGAACGACTGCGGCTTTCCCTCGATGTCCTTCAGAATAAAGTCCGGTGCCGGCTTACCGATCGCGACACGGGCATTGGCCGCCCCGACGATCTGGGGCGTCGGCTTCGGGAACTTCTTCTCGTAGCGCGACTGATAGGCACTGACAAATCCGTCGAACACGGAATCCTCGAGCCCGTTGCGGACGCGCTTGAAGTGCAGCTCGGCATTCCTGGCAAAGGTCGGCGAGTCGAACGACGCGACAAGCCCCTCGAGATCCGGTAGCGCCTTGTCGAGCTGCGCGAGCTGAGCTGCATCGAGGGCTGCGCTGGACTTCGTCCCGAGCTTCAGCCCACGCGTGATCTCGTACTCGAAGCCTCTCCGCGAGATGAGGAGATCGGTGCTGCGGTCGATCCCCTTCATCGAGAGGCTCCCGTCCGCCGCCACCGTGAAGGTGAGCGTCTCCACGAGTCCCTTGAGCTTCTTGTCCTCACCCAGGTCGAGCCCGCCATCGGGAACTTGGAGCGTTCGGGTCACCGAGAGTCGATCCCCGTCGCGCGTCGTCTTGACGACGAGCTCGCTGTTCGCTTTGGTCACACCGAGCACCGCGATGTGCTGGCGCGTTTTCACCTCACCCGGCTTCGTCGGAACGGCGAACAGAGGCAAGACGTCCTCGAGCGTGACGTACGTCGCCATCACGGGAGGCATGCCCATCGCGCTCGGAGACTTCGCGAGGAGCCAACGAAACGAGTCGCCCGTAGCCCCCTTCGTCTTGACGCGCGCGAGCTTCGCGACGTCGATCGAGTGGTCTCCCGCCGACACTTGGCCGCCGAACTTGGAGACGATCGATGTCGCGGCGAGAAGCGGGATCTTCTTCGCCGTCTCGCCCTCCGTTTCGGTCGAGCTACCCGTCAGCAGCTCGACCTCCGTCGAAAAATCTATGGCGACGCCATTGGTGCCCTGCTTCACCGAGTAGACGCCCTCGAGCCGCACATGCTGCCCGGGACGCAGAGCGCTGATGCCGTCCTGCGCCTCGAGCCGCACCGTGCAGGCGAGAACCGTGCAGGCGAGAACCGTGCAGGCGAGAACCGTGCAGGCGAGAACCGTAGAGGCGAGAACCGTAGAGGCGATGACCGAGAGCATCGCGAGCTTGCTGATTCGTCGTTTCACGGAATCCATTCCTCGTTCAAAGACCATCACATGCGAGTTCAGCTCCGCTCGGATCCACGCCTTCGAGCGGGAAGGGCGAGGCCGGTACCGGCCCCGAGCGGTAGAGAAAGTCCAATAGCGAGATCGCGTCAGTCACCGCGAGCTCTTCGTCGTCGTCCGTGTCCGCGGCATCGGCGCACGGAATCTCCGACCCTCGGAAGAGATGAAACACGATCTTGAGCGCGTCGGAAATGTTCACGTCACCGTCACCGTTCGCGTCCCCACGAATGAACATCGGCGGCGGCTCGAGTATCGAGAACGGGAGCGTGCCCGACTCCTGCCCGTCGACGTTGCGCACCTTGAGCAAGACCTCACCCTCGCCATCAGGCACACGAACGGTGAGCTCGTTCGCCGAGACTCGCTCGACGTCGACTCCTTCGGCTTCGCCGAAGAAAACACGGATGCCGGAGATGAGCTCGCCACCGAAGATACGCACGATCTCTCCCGGTAGAGCCGCGGGCGGATCGACCTGAAGCACGATGGGAGGTTCGAGATCGATCGTGCTTGTCACCGTGATCGAATCGGTCCCGTCGATATCGCCCTCCAGGTTGATCGCGACGAGCTCGAGTAAGGTCGGCCCTCCCCCAAGAGGAATGTCATCGATGAGCCATGTCGTCAGTGAAGGATAGACGACGGGGTAGCTCTCTCCGCTCACGAGAATCAGGCAAAGTCGCGCAGGCCCCGTTCCGGCGATCGAAACCGAAAGAGAATCGACGGCGAAATCCTCTCCGCCGTTCGTCGTGATCTCGAACGGAGTCGAAGCGGTCGCGCCGAGTCGGGACCGAATCAGCTGACTGCGACTGTCGACGTATCCACCCGGAAGTCCGATGTTCGTGTTCGCCATGCCGAATTCGAGAAGACGGTCAGCGAAGTCGGAAAGGTGATCCGACGTAAAGAACGCGCGCCGACCGCCGCGCGAGTAGACCATATGGTCGAGGATTCCGTAGTACAGCCTGCGAATCTCGACATTCTCGAACATGTGATTCACTTCGCTGAATCGACTGGGGCGAAACGGGCTCGTGATGCTCGGCGGAATCGCGAAGTGGTCGAGTCGTCCCGTCTCGAACGTCAGCTCCATGTCCCAAGCGAGGAGATGCCACTGCTGCGACTTCGGGTCGAGGTAGAAATACGTGTTCTTCCCGCGCTCGGCGCTCCACTGGTCCCAGTCGGAAATGTTGTGGCGCACCGTCATGATGCGCAGGAACTCCTCGACGTTGACCTCGTCCCAGACGCGCTCGGCGAAGCTCTTGTCGCTAGTCGCGCCAGGATCCATCAGCCGGCACAGCGCGATGAAGCTAGTGTAGTCGTCGCAACCGTTCTTCGAGCGGAGACCGTGAAACCAGCGGTAGTTCTCCTTGTTCTCCCCGTCTCCG
>CAYZGY010000157.1:4756-12212 GCA_964478085.1 uncultured Planctomycetia bacterium | reverse complement strand
AAGGCTCGTCGCCCTCTCACAGCGCCATCTCCCCCCCCACGACGGCGTCAGAGACGACACCGTCGCGATCGATCAGGACATCGAACGCAAACGCTCGACGAGGTACGAACGCGGCACGTCGACCATCGCCGGTCGGTTCTGCAGCTCGTAGCGAAGCTCGTAGAGCGCCTTTTGGATCTTGAACAGCTCGAGCAGCGAATCGCGCGCGTCGCCTGCGGGCAAGAGCGCCTCGGATTCACCCGCATCGGCCATGTACGCCTCGACGTAGACGCGTTCCGAAGCCTCGGCGACGTCTCGGCGAAAGCTCGTCGCGTCGAGATCGCCCGTCGGTTTCAACTGGCCGTCGGCCATCGCGGTCGCGACCGCGTAATCGAACGACCGCAGCATGCCTGCGACATCCTTGAGCGGCGAGTGGCGACGACGCCTCTCGTCGAGCGGCTGTGCGGGCTCACCCTCGAAGTCGACGATGAAGATCTCGCCGCCCGAGAGGACGATCTGCCCGAGGTGGTAGTCTCCGTGGACGCGAATTCGTTGACCGAGACTCTCGGGATCGCGCTCGAGGCTCGAGTCCTTCGCGAGCTCCTCGATCTCGGGGAACTCGAGCGCGCTCGCCTCGGAGCGAATCTCCGCGCGCAAGTCGGCGACGTCGTTGCTGCTCATCACGACCGCGTCGAACTCCTTCGAGTCCGACGGAGCCGCGAGCGCTCGGTGCAAGCTCGCCGTGACCACGCCGAGCGAGCGGCAGAAGTCGAGCCAGTGGGCTCCGGGACCTTCCTCCGCGAGGAGATCGAGCGCGTAGCGCCAACCATCGACGGGATCCGGCAGGAAGTCCTGCACGACCGCGAGCGTCACGAGGCCGTCGGAGGATTCGTGCTCGAGCGCCCCACGGATAATCGGCGCATGGGCAAATCCGTACCCGAGCAATTCCGTCGAGACCTCGAGCTCGGGGTTCGGATGCTCGGCGAACTGAAGCCGTCGAAAGAGCTTGAGCAGAAACGACTCGTTGATGATCTGCGACGAGTTCGATTGATCGGCGCCGAGGTCGCGACTCGTCTCGAACGCGGGCCAGTCGGCGGCGCTGGTCGAGTCGGTTCGTGCGAAACGGAACTCGCCGCGCTCCCCCGTGATCGTTCGCGCTTCAGCGAAGGCTTCGAAGACTCTCCGCCAGAGCGATCCCGAGTCTGCCGACGCGAACAAGCTCGGCTGCTCGAGCGCGACGGGCAGCTGGTAGATCTGCGCGTCGCTTACGTCAAGCTCGCCGTGCCCCTCGAACTCGACACGCACGATCGCGAATCCGAAACCTGGCTCGAGCCAAGCGACGTCGACGAGGCTCGCCTCTCGTACGCCCCGATCCTTCGCCGCGAACCAGCGCTGCTCGCGCCAAGTATCTGGTGAAACGGCAGCGAGAGCGCTCTTCAGCGCGGCGGTCGAGTCCGCAGGGGTCATGCGTCGAGGGAGCTCCCCGGTTCGTGGAGATGTGCGTCGATGGACGCGATCCGGCATCGTTCGGTCACGCTACGTTCGATCGCAGCGCGCACGCGATCTTCGCGAAGGGGCCTCGTCCGCAGGCTCAGACGAATGATCGCCCCATAACTTTCATAACGAGCGATCGTCACAGACGCGTCATCACCCGCGATCAGCTTTCCGATGAGAGGATCGATGCGGGCATCGTCCGCCGCACGCCGGATGATCTCGACGACCTGATCCACGTCTTCCGAGTACGCGACGCGGACGTCGGTCACCGATCGCGTCCACGCCGTCGAACAGTTGCTGATCGTCGCGATACGCCCGTGAGTGATGTGATGCAGCGAACCGTCGAAGTCGCGCAGGAGAGTCGTTCTCGGCGTGATCTCCTCGATCGTCCCCTCGAACAGCTCGGACGAGGTGCCCGTGAGGCTGACGACATCACCGATCTCGAACGGTCGCTCAATCGCGATGACCTTCCCCTTGACGTAATCCGCGACGAGATCCCTCGAGAGGATCGCGAGCACGGCGACGAGTCCGAGAGCCCCGGCACTCGCGATGGGAAGCGCGAGCCCCGTGGCACTTCCGATCGAAGCGAATAGGACGAATGCCGCGAGCGTCGTTGCGAGCGGCCATGCGCACGCTCGGAGAATCACCGAGCCGGTCACACCAGAGCTACTCGTGGATTCCGCGGCCGGCGAGTCGCCAGCCGTCCCGGTCGGCGCACGCTCGATCACCAGAGCCGACGACTCCTCGCTTGGACGCGAGAGAAACGCGATCACGCCGATGCCGGCGGCGATGACGAGGACCGCGTACCAGACCGGATGCACCCCTCCGGCCGACTCTTCACCGTCGAGCGGAGCGAGCGCTGCGGACGCTTCGGCGGGAGCTCTCGAGGCACGAGCACGACTCGCCTCGACACGCTTTTTCTTGGCCTCGAGGAGTCGTTGGCGAAGAGCAGCGCGCTTCTCTTCGGGTGCGTCGGCAGGGAGACCCACCAGCTCTTCGCGAACCGCGAGCTCGCGACGACGCGCGAGCACGTAGGCGCTCTCGCGCGCGACGCCCTGCGCCAGTGCCGTCGCCCCTCGGTTCGTCGAGGAACCCTCGTCAGCGCGTACGTCGACCGAACTCGCCAAGACCATCATCACGGCGAGGCAACGGAGAACGAGCTGGCGACGGGCGCGACGAAATCCCATAGCGAAATTCTACCGCGTCGCTTCCTTCAGCATCCGGACGAATTCCTTGAGGAGAGGTGTGTTGTCGTGCCATGTTCGGGCGGACACGAGGTTGCCGTCGACGACGCACGGCTCGTTCACGTACTTCGCACGACCCTGCTCGATATCGAGAGCGCACTTCGCGACGGTGGTCATCGTTCGCCCCTCGACGCATTCGGCCGCCGTGAGAATCTCGACACCGTGACAGAGCGTCGCCACAGGCTTGTTCGTCTCGAAGAAGTGCCGCGTGAGGCGTAGAAGATCTCGGTCGTATCGAAGGTACTCCGGCGCTCGTCCGCCCGAGACGAAGAGGCCCGCGTACTCGGTCGGATCGACATCGCGAAACGCCACCGTCGCCTCGAGGTGATACCCCGGCGTCTCCTGGGTGATGTCCCACGTGGTGTTCGGCGGAATCTCGTGGAGCACCATGTGATAGAGCTTCGCTTCAGGACCTGCGACGACGACCTCGAAGTCATCTTCGGGAAGACGAAAGAACGGGTACATCGTGTCGAGGACCTCGGTCGCGTCCCCGATCGGCATCAAGACTTTGGGCATAATTCGTCAGACTCCGGTTTCGCGTCGCGCGCGAGGCGAGACAGCTGGCGCGACGGTGGTTATTCTAACGGAATTCGCGTGAGACACACGAGCCTCCCTTTCGACGGAACCGACCTTGCCGTACTTCTTGAGCTGCGACTGGGGAACCAGCAACTTCCGCCTCCGCCTCGTCGATCGCGAAACGCTCGAGGTGCGGGCACTCGTAACGTCGGCCGACGGGATCGACCGGCGAACGTCCCAGGGGAAGACAGCGGACGACATCGATGCGTCCTTCCGCTCCTTTCTCGAAACCCGCGTCGCCGAGATCCTCGAGGAGCCCGGTGTTCCCGCGACTCTCGACCTTTCCCGCACACCGCTGTGGATCTCGGGCATGGCGAGCTCGACGATCGGATGGCGCGAACTGCCGTACGCCGAAGTCCCCTTCGCGCTCGACGGGTCGTCCGCACGTGTTGAAGATCTCTCTACTCTCAACGACGATCGACCCGTTCCGATCCGACTGATCTCGGGCATCGCGACATCGACCGACGTCTTGCGTGGTGAAGAAACCCAGGCCCTCGGAATTCTCGCGGACACCGCGGAGCGGGAGCTGACACTCGTTCTTCCGGGCACGCACTCGAAACACCTCGTCGTTCGTGACGGATCGATCGTCGACTTTCACACTTTCATGACGGGCGAGACGTACGAGCTCTTTCGAACACACAGCATTCTGCGACACTCGATCGAGGAGAACCGCGTCTTCGACGAGTCCTCGGAGAGAGCTCTGAGGGAAGGAGCACGCGCGGCTCGCGAGCGACCACTCCTTTCGGCGATCTTCTCGATTCGCACACGACAGATTCTCGACGGCGCTCCCGTGACCGCGAACGACGTGTTTCTCAGTGGACTTCTCATTGGATCCGAGATCCTCGGATCCGTCGACGTCTGCGGCAAACCGACGAACCTTCGTCCGATGCTGCTCGGCGTTCACGGAGACATGGCCCGCCTCTACCTCAGCGTCGCGGACGAGCTCGGTCTGACCGACGGAACGCGCGTCGTCGACGAAGCCACGTTGAGTTCGGCTGCCCCGCGCGGACACGCGGTGCTTTCCGCGTTTTACTTTGACGAGCTCGGAAGCGCGCGATAAACCGGGATCGTTCTTTCGCGATCTGTTCGGCCCGACCTCCGTCCCTCGAATCCCCCTGACCCGACCTCAGCATGCCCGCGAAACGCTCCGGCTCTCGAAAGCCAGGATTCTCCCGACGCGGAAAGCGGCGTGCGATCACCGCGGAAGACCTGCGGCGCCTATCGATCGTCTCCTCGACCGAGATCTCTCCCGACGGAACACGCGTCGCGTTCGTCCGCCGGGAGATCGGCTCGAAGAACGACTACCGCACGGACATCTGGATGGTCGCGGCGGACAGCGAATCGACAGGCGGGCGACCGAAAAGCGAGGCGAATCGGTTCACGAACACCGGTCGTGACGGTGCACCGGCCTGGTCGCCGGACGGCTCGAAGCTCGCGTTTCTCAGCGGACGCGACGGCACATCTCCACAGGTTTGGACGATTCCTGCGAACGGAGGAGAAGCGAGCGTTCTGACCTCGTTTCCCGAGGGACGCCTCGCCGGACTCGAGTGGTCCCCCGACGGTCGCTACCTGGCGGTCGGTTTTCGTCCGCACGCAGAGGAGCGCAGACGCAGCGCGAGCGAGGAACGAGCCAAGAGCGGAACGAGTACACCGCCCGTCGTCGTCGAAAGTCTATGGTACCGAGTCGACGGCGACGGCGTGTTCGGCGACACGCGCTTCTCGCTCTACCTCATCGACGCATCGACGGGCGAACACCGCGAGGTCTTCTCGAAGGACTCCCTCGGGATGTTCTCGTTCGCTTTCTCGCCCGACTCGAAGACCATCGCCGTCACCGCGAATTCGGACACACGTGCGGAGATCCGCCCGTGGAAGACGACGATCTGGCTCGTCGACATCGCGTCACGCAAGGCCCGCAAGATCCCCGGACTGCCGCAAGGGCCGAAGGAGACGATCGCGTGGTCGCCCGACGGCAAGTCGATCGCATTCGCGGGTCGAGAGGGCCGCGATCGATCCTACAGCACGGAGAACTTGGAGCTCCTCGTCTGTGACGTTCGCACCGGCAGGACGGAGAGCCTCACCGGTCACACGGACTACTGCCTCCTCGCGGTCACGGTCAGCGACTGCCTCGACACGAGCTTCAGTCCCGTCGTCGAATGGCATCCCGACGGACGCCGTATCTTCACGCGCATCGGCTGGGAAGGCGAGGCTCACGTCGCCTCGGTGGACCGGCGGACGAAGAAGCTCCGGTTCCTGACCGCGGGAGCGCTCGACTACGCCTTCGGCTCTATCTCGACCAACGGCAAGCGACTCGCATGTGTTCGCTCGTCCGCGACGGAGCCGTGCGACGTGCACGTCGGAGAGATCACGTCGAACGAGTTGCGAACTCGACGAGTCACCGCGTTCAATGATGAGCTGCTCGCGGAGCTCACCCTCGCGAAGCCGAAGACCGCCTGGGTGAAATCGACTGAAGGGACGCGCGTCGAAACCTGGTCGCTGTCCCCAACAAAGACAAGGGCTCCCGGAAAGACGCGCCGCAAACGTGCGCCGGCACTCTTGTGCATCCACGGCGGCCCGCACGCGCAGTACGGCGTCGCGTTCTTCCACGAGCTGCAGTTTCTCGCGGCGCAGGGATACCACGTCTACTATCCCAATCCGCGAGGCAGCAAGGGATACGGTCGCGACTTCTGCGCTGCGATTCGTGGCGACTGGGGAAACCGCGACTGGGAAGATATCCTCGCCGTGACGGAGCAGATCCGTCGAAACCCCAGGGTCGACCCAGACCGTGTCGGCATCATCGGCGGGTCGTACGGCGGCTACATGACGAACTGGGCGATCAGTCACTGTGACCTCTTCGCCGCAGCCGTCACCGACCGGTGCGTGTCGAATCTCATCAGCATGTTCGGCACGAGCGACTTCCCGGAGATTCCCGGCAACTACTGGGAAGGCAACTCTTGGGACGGCGTCGAAAAGCGTTGGGAGCGCAGCCCGCTCAAGCACTTCGGCAAGGTCGAAACGCCGACCCTGATCGTACACTCCGAAGGAGATCTGCGCTGCAGCATCGAGCAAGCGGAGCAAGTCTTCACGGCGCTTCAGCTGCGCGGCGTGCCGAGTCGCTTCGTGCGCTACCCTCCTGACACGAACCACGGCATGAGTCGCGGTGGCCCTCCCGACTTGCGCATCCACCGGCTCGAGGAGATCGCCGCCTGGTTCGGGAAGTACCTCGATCCATAACGAGCTGACGGACATGCAAAACATCGAGATCAAGACCGCGCTCGACGATCGCGCCAAGGTCGAGGCCATCCTCGAGACGATGAGCGCCGAGAAGCACTGGACGCGAGCGCAGTGCGACACGTTCTTCGAGGTTCCTAGCGGCTGGTTGAAGCTTCGCGAGGTTGAAGGCGCCGAGGCCGAGTTGATCTCCTACCGGCGCTCGACCGACGACAGCGGCCCGCGCTCGTCCGACTACGACGTCGCTCCGCTCGAGAACGCCGAAAAGTGGAAGAGCCTCATCGGGCGCGTCCTTCCGAAGCGCGGCGTCGTGGAGAAGGAGCGCACGCTCTGGATCTGGAAGAACACGCGAATCCACCTCGACAGTGTCCACGGGTTAGGGGAATTCCTCGAGCTCGAGACGGTCGTTCGCGACATCACGCCCGAAGAGGCTCGCGCGGAGACCGACGAGGTCATCGACACCCTCGAACTCGACCGATCGAGTTTTCTTTCGGTTCCGTACTTGGAGCTCATGCGGGAGAATGGGTAGTAAGCATCCCGTTGAGAAGGTGCTTCGAGTGAACAAACGAGACATTTCGAGCGAAATCGAGGCGTCGAATCGCAGCCGATGTGGAGCATTGGCGAGAGTCGACAACGAAGAGGTCGATCGAAATGGCCGTTTGGGCGCCGAATCGACTTTCTCAATGGGCTGCCGGACCCTCTTTGCCGCTGCCCTAGGAAAACACGAATGAAGCTCATCGCTGCCCTCACCCTGGGTCTCCTGTTGACGTCCTGCGAGTTCGTCCCGGTCTACGACACGCCGCTGATGGCGTTCCACGGCCAAAAACAGATGGATGTCATCATGCACTCGAACCTCGTCGAGAGCTTCCGTCTCGACCCCGACAGCCTCGGCAGCCGGGAGAAAGGCGAACGGTTCGCGGGTTACCTCGTCGTCA
>CAYZGY010000157.1:316-4746 GCA_964478085.1 uncultured Planctomycetia bacterium | reverse complement strand
AGGCGGGTCCGAATCTCTCCCAGCGGCAACAGCTCGAGCTGCTCGAGCTCGTCATCAACGAGGATAACTACGGGTTCGAGGTCGACAAGCCCTGCGAGTTCGCGCCGATCGTCGGGCTACGACTTCGCCGCACGGGTGGCGAGATGGTCGCCATGCTCGTCAGCTTCGAGTGCAACGAGTGGCAGTTCCAACACGAAGACCGCGTGATGAACGAGGAGTTCCGTCGTAGCACGGTGCGCCCCGGCCTCGTGAATCTCGCGCGAGCCTTGTTTCCCGGGGACTTGGTGATCCGTCGGCTACACGCGGACTGAGTTTTCTTGCGCTGGACGCGCTCAACGATGTGCAGGAGCTGGATGCTGAGGGCGATTCTGATCGCCGAGGGGCGGGGGACGTCGAGATGACGTCACGACGCGGCGATGCGCCGCGTGGCTCGAGCTCGTTCCTGGGGCTGGTAGGGTCGAGTTGCTGGTAGATCCGGCGTCAACGCACGGTGATGGTCCGTCGAACCATCGTCGAACGACCGCCCGGGTCCTTCGCGAGCACCTGAATCACGTGCTTGCCCGGCGGTAGCACGAGCTTGTGCTGGAAGTGACCGAGCGAGTCGATCGGCACGTGCTGGCGCTCGAGCTCGATCTTGACGCGGCTGTCGTCCGACGCGCTCCCCTTGATCTCGACGGGCGAAGCGACCTCGGCTCCTTCCTTCGGCTCGGTGATCTCGACGCGTGGCGCCTCCGTGTCGATCGTCACGTGCGTACTCGCCGAAGCAACGACGCCCTTCTCGTCCACGACCTCGACCGAGACGACCTGCTCACCGCTCTTGAGCCCGTCGACGTGCCCGCGGTACTTCCCGCCCTCGAGCTTCATCTTCTTGCCGCCGGTGCGCACTTCGCGAACGGGGTGATCGTAGAGGATCGAGACCACGACGTCGGTCTCCGACGCGTAGATCGCGGCACCAGCAGGCGGCAACTCGATGCGGGTCCCGCGAACGAGCTTGAGGAAGCGCATCTCCTTTTCCAGCTCATCGAGCTCCTTCTCCTTCTCGACCGTGTCCGTCGCGGGCTTGGCCTGAGCCGGATTCGCCGAGACGAGCTTCGGCTCGGCTTCGGCCCGCGGGCGGCACGAAGTCGACAGGACGAGCGCTGCGAAGAGAACGGAAAGAGCCGGAAGAGAATATCGGTAAGTCATGCCCTGCCCTCAGCAGAAGATCTTCGAGTACGTGGTCCTCCGTCTCTATCGGCAAAGGGGGATGTTAGCCTCAGCCTGATGGGCTCCTCAGAGCGATCTTCTCAGGACCGAAAAAGCCCTCAGGCGCCAAAGGACGCTTGAATCCTCCGGCCATCGACCTAGAGATGGGCCCATGCCGCGCAATTCGACGAGCGTCATCCTCTTTCGCCGGTCTCCCGAGCTCGAGGTCTACCTGATCCTGCGATCGCCCGAGCTCGAGTTTTTCGGCGGTTATCACGCCTTTCCAGGCGGGCGCGCGGAGGAGACCGACGTCCAGATCCGGCTTCGAGGCGACGCGAAGCGCTGCCTGGCCGAACGCGAGAGCATCGGCTGCGGTGTGCGTGAGCTCTTCGAGGAGACGAGCGTCCTCGCCGCACCCGACGTCGCCGCTCCGCTCGAGGTCGAAGGCGAAGAGCTCATCGCTCACCTGCGCGCACGCGGTATCGAGATCGACGTCGACGAGTGGATCTACGCGACGCGGCTCGTGACGCCGAAGTTCTCGAGCATCCGCTTCGACACGAGCTTCTACTTTCTCGACTTCGAAAAGACCTCGGGAGAGCCCGACGTGTCTCGCTGCTCGGAGCTCTCGTCCGGAGCTTGGTGGAAGCCCCAGGCGGCCTTGGATGCTTGGAAGCGTGGCGAGATCAACGTCTCACCGCCGGCGCTCGTCTTCCTCCGAACTCTGTCCGAATCCGCCTCGCTCACCGAAGCGATCGCCGAGCTCAACGCGGCGCCGACCGAGTACGAAGGGAGCGGCTACGCGATTCCCTGGGGACCGGGCATCGACCTCTTGCCGCTCGCGACGCGCCCGCTTCCGGCATCGATCCCGACGACGACTCACCTCGTCGGTGCAGAGGATCTCTTCGTCATCGATCCCGCACCGGCCGGGGAGCCCGAGCAGGACCATCTCATCCGGGTGATCGACGCACGAATCGACAACGGCGCGCAGCTCCGCGCGATCGTCTTGACGCATCACCACGCTGACCACGTCGGCGCGCTCGACATCCTGATCGACCGCTACCGGCTGCCCGTCTGGGGACACCCGCGCACCGGTAAGCTCATCGAGCGCGAGCTCGATCGCGAGCTTCACGACGGCGACAAGATCGATCTCGGCCCGGGTCCCGACGGACGCGCGGGCTGGGAGCTCGAGTGCATGTTCACGCCCGGCCACGCGCAAGGGCACCTCGCGTTCTTCGACGCACGACACGGCGCGCTCATCGCGGGCGACCTGCTCTCGACGATCGTCAGCATGTACGTCGGGACGCCCGGAGGCCATCTCGAGACGTACCTCCAGTCGCTCAAGCGCATCCGAGATCTCCCGATCTCGATGCTCTATCCCTCGCATGGGCCACCGACGACGAACGCGAATCAGCTCATCGATCGCACGCTGGCACATCGCGCTCGACGAGTCGAGCAGATCCGCAGCGTGCTCGTCGACAACGCCGGCGAGACGGCGTCGATCGCCGAAGCAGTCTACGGCAGCGAGGTCGACGACAAGCTCCGGCCGCTCTTCGAGCGAACGACGCGCGCCGCGCTCGACTACCTCGTCGAAACCGAGCGAGCGGAGAAAACGGGCGACGACGCGTATCGCGCGACGGGTGATTGAGTAGTTGACGCCCTACTTCAAAAAGACGTCGATCGGCACGACCGAATGGATCTGCGCCTTCGCGTTCGTCACCGTGCCGACGTCCTGTCCGTCGGGGCCAAAGTCGCGCAGTGGCACTTCCTTGTCGCTCGCGCTTGCGGTCTGGCCGACCGGAGGAATCGCGCTCGCGTAGCCCGTCACGCGCACGGGTTCGGTCGTGTAGAACATGCGATTGAACTTCGGCAGGTAGAACCAGCCGTAGATGTCGAAGCTGCCTTTGTACGGCGCGGGTCGACCCGACTCGAGGCTGTGATCGTACTCACTGACCGAGAGCTTCTGCGGACTCTGAACGGCGTACACGTCGCCGAAAACCTCCGACTTGCCACGCAGCGACGCGCCGACGAGCACGCCCTTCATGCTTCGGCCGGCATCGCCGAGGGAGCTACTTCGATGGACCGCGACGTCTCCGCCGAGCGTCACCGTGTCCTTTCCGATGCCGGCGATATCGACATCGACCGTCACCGTCATCTTGAGGTGATCGACACCTTCGGGCGGAAGCTGACCTCGACTCGCCCCCCGCCGCTCCTGATAGCACCGCAGCCGGAGAGCACGACGAGACCCGCCAAAGCGACTACGAGACCGACGAAACTCGAGGATACCTGATTCGTGTGCGCCCGCATCGAAACCACCTTCCTTCTACCGGTTCCGTCAATTCTACTCCGAGCTCGAATCGCTCGGAGAGACGGCGTCGGGGTGCATACCCGCGCGGATCATCGCCATACGTTCCTTGTGACGGACGTAGATCTTCGCGATCGCCACGATCCCACCGACGAGCACCGCGAGGCCGCCGACGATAAAGATAAGCACCTCCGAGCGAAAGATCCTGTCGAAGATCTCCTCGTCGCCCACACCGCAGAGCACTTTCGGGATCGTGTAGAGCATCGCCAAGACCTCCTGTACGTCATCCGCCCGCGTTCTCGCTCTTTCCGCGCCGGGCCGTCAACACCACGGCTGCGAGGAGAGCGATCGTTTTGGCGAACTCGAGGCTCGTGTACACCTTGTGGACGCGAAGGAACGCGGCCTCCTCCTCGACGATCGTGTCGCGTGGCTTGAAGTCGATCGCGCGACCGCGATCGGTGAGGTCCGGCGCGAGCTCGAACGTCAGGACGAGCGTGATCACCGATGCGATCGCGACGTACACGAGCGCCTTCCTTCGTCGTGTGCAGGCCACCGCGAAGATCGCGAGCGCCGCGAGGACGAGCTGCGCACGATTCCAGCCGAAGAAGTAGTGACGGTTGAGCTCACCGATGATGACCCATAGCGCGCTCTCCTTCTTGGCTTGGTCGTCACCGAGCTCGAATCCAGCGTTCTGCTCGAGCGGCGGATTCGACTTCATCGCGCGCTCGATCCCCGGAAACGAGTATCCGACGACTCCCAAGACCGTGAGCGTCGCACCGACCCAAATGCCGATCACGAAAACGCTGATCGACCTCGCTCTTCCACCTCGAGCCATTCTCAGTCCTGCCTCTTTCTACCAGGAACTCGACCCTGCCAGCCTCCAAAAACGAGCTCGAGCGTAGCGCCGCGCCCCCGGCCCCCCCGCCGGCCCGCCAGAGCGCCC
>CAYZGY010000157.1:0-306 GCA_964478085.1 uncultured Planctomycetia bacterium | reverse complement strand
GCGCGGTGCGCGCCGCCCGGGGCCCCGGGGGGGGCGGCGGAGATCGAGCCACGCGGCGCATCGCCGCGTCGTCACGTCATCTCGACATCCGCAGACCCTCCGCAGACCCTCCGCAGAAAAATCGCCTTCAGTATCCAGTTCATACACATCGTTGAACGCGTCCAGCGCGTAAAACTCAATCGTTCGATAACGAAGACGAGGATGCGCCGTCGTCGCCGGCTTCGGCCTCACCCGGCTCGACACGCGTCGGGGGCGGGAAGACCCCCGACAGCTTCGGGTGAATCGTCGTGATACGCATGTTCTGGA
>CAYZGY010000156.1:0-12240 GCA_964478085.1 uncultured Planctomycetia bacterium | reverse complement strand
CGCCGGGTCGAAACACATCCGGATGCGTGCTGGCGACTGCTAGCGCCGTCGAGCCGTCCGATTCGATCGGCCGACGGCGTCGCGTCTTCACTCTGGAGCTTTCTCGAGAAAGGACGCCGTCATGATCGTCGTTATTGACTACGGCACGGCCAATACCCAGTCGATCGCCAACATGATCAAGAAGGCCGGTGGCCGAGCGAAGGTCTCGAGCGAATCGGCGGACATCGAATGCGCAGAAAAACTCATCCTCCCTGGCGTCGGCGCCTTCGATCACGGCATGTCTCGGCTGGAGGAGCTCGAGCTGCTTCCGACCTTGCACCGGGAGGTCATCGATCACGGCAAGCCGATCCTGGGAATCTGCCTCGGGATGCAGCTGCTGACACGAGGCAGTGAGGAGGGCAGCCGAGAGGGCCTCGGATGGATCGACGCGGATACGCGCCGCTTCGACATCGAGAATCGCGACGAGCGTCTCACCGTTCCGCACATGGGCTGGAATGTCGCGCGCCCACGCTGTCGGGACGACCTTTTCGCTGGCAATGATGATCTGCCTCGTTTCTACTTCGTGCACTCGTATCACTGCGTCTGCGACGACGAGAGCACCGTGCTCGCGACGTCGCTCCACGGATACGAGTTTGTCTGCGCGGTGCGACGAGGCAATGTCTTCGGCACGCAATTCCACCCGGAGAAGAGCCATCGCTTCGGACTCCGGCTGCTGCGGAATTTCGTCGAGGCGGCGTGACGGTGGTACCCGAGGAAGCGGTGGAAGAGAAGGTGGAGCTCGACAGGACGGCTACGCGTGGCGATCTGCGAACGCCGCCTGGCGCCAACGCCGAGAGCTTGCAGGAGCTCGATGACGCCCGTCGAGCGATGCGCCGCACGCGTGTCATCCCGTGCTTGCTGCTGAGAAACCATGGCTTCGTCAAGACGGTCGGCTTCAAGAATCCGACCTACCTCGGCGACCCCGTCAACATTGTCAAGATCTTCAACGATAAAGAGGCCGACGAGCTCGTCATCCTCGACATCACCGCGACCCCGCAAGGAAAGGGTCCGAACTTCGACTTGCTCGCGGATATCGCCAGCGAGTGCTTCATGCCACTCGGTTACGGCGGTGGCGTTAGCACGACCGAAGAGATCCGGAAGCTGTTTCACCTCGGCTTCGAGAAAGTCGTTCTCAATACCGCGGCCTTCGAGAAGCCCGATCTGGTGCGGGAGGCGGCCGAACTCGTCGGTTCGCAGAGCGTCGTCGTCTCGATCGATTGCAAGCACCGTGCATTTCGAGGCGTGGAGGTCGTGACACGCTGCGGCAAGCGGCGCACGAAGAAAAGTCCCGTGGACGCGGCCCGTGCGATGGTCGAGCTGGGTGCCGGCGAAATCCTGCTCAATTCCGTCGACCGTGACGGCAGCATGAAGGGGTACGATCTCGACGTGATCCGCAACGTGAGCGCCGCGGTCAACGTGCCCGTCGTCGCGTGCGGTGGCGCCGGTTCGGTGGCCGACCTCGCAAGCGCGGTGAGCGATGGTGGAGCTGCCGCCGTCAGCGCAGGAAGTCTCTTCGTCTTCCAGGGACGGCATCGTGCCGTTCTGATCAACATGCCGTCGGGCGACGAGTTCCATGAGGGAGGCGTCCGATGAGCTCGTTCGTCATGCTTTCCTGGGTTTTCGCCGGCGTGACGTCCATAGCACTCTTCTGGGCGATCTATCGCGAACGCTTCCAGCTCGTCAAGCCGAGCACGATCTTCTGCGTGTTCTTCGTCATACAGGTTCAGCTCCCGTCCGCAGTGCAGGCGACCTGGATCGAGTCTCGGCTGAAGGATCCGTGGGCTTACTTCGTTCTCACCCACGTCTTTCCGCTGATCGTCCTGCTCGTCGGCCTGACGCTGTTTCGGCGAACCGCGGTATCTCACTACGAGCGCGGTCGGAACATCGCGGCCAAACAACTCAGCGGGAGTCACGGCGCCGTGCTACTCCTCGCGTCGATTTGCGTCTTCGTCGCGCTCGGGTATCTCTCCCAGGTCCCGTGGAGTTCGACCGGACTCTACGCGCTGATTTACGAAACCGGAGGGGCGCTCGACGCCCGCGAGAAGTCGATGAAGCTCCTGGACAACGCTCTACTGCGGTACGCGTTTGTCATGATGAGCTTCGTCGTCGCCCCGGTGCTCGCCGCGCTGCTAGCCTTCCGCTTGCGGTCGGCATGGTCTGATCGGAACTTCCCTACGCTGATGTTCTACGGCGCGGCGTTGGGCGTTCTGGTTTTGATCGTGAGTCTCTACGGCGCACGCGGACCGGCTGTGATGATGTTTCTCGCCGCGGCCTTCGCTCTCAGCATGAGCGCCGGTTTCCCGATCCACGTCGTGAGGTTTTCACTGGCGCTGATCATCGTCCTCGGGATCCCCTCCGCGATTACGCTACGAGCGAACTCACTCTCGCCCGCGGACCCCGTGTTCGCCGACGCGTATGTCAGCGTGTTAGACCGAGTATTCGGGCGGAACATCGTCTCGAACGTCTGGACGATCGAGTATGTCGAGGAACTAGGCACCTTCGGTGTCAGTGGCATTCCGAAGCTAGCGAGCCTGGTCGGTGAAGAGGCGGTTGACGTGTTCAACGTCGTCGGTCGCAAATTCCGACCGATGAACGAGTCGATCAGCGCGAACTCCGGATTTCACTACGCGTACTACGCTTGTTTCGGTTTCGCTGCGCTCTTTCCCTGCATGCTGCTTCTTTGGGCGCTCGACAGCGCGCTGTTTTGGCTTCGGCGTCTTCCGGCCTCTTGGCTCCTTCCCTGCCTCGCAGCCATGGCGGTCGCCGTGTCCAAGTTTACGTACACTTTCTACACGACGGCCTTGTTCAGTGGCGGGTTTCTGCTAGTGCCGCTCTTCTGTTGGTTCGTCGTCGTAGGACGGGGAATCGTCGATGCGGCCTTGAGGGCCGCCCCAAGGACACACGCAGAACTGGGCGTCAGAAAGGGCGCGCTATGACCACGACGACGGAGAGAACCGCGCATCGCGTCTGCTCGCGTTGCGTGATGGACACGAGCGACCCCGAGATCGTTTTTGACGAAGATGGCCGTTGCAATCACTGCCGCGAGTTTCTCGCTCTACGCGGTAGCTTTCCGAAGGGAGCCGCCCGAGAAACGACCCTCGAGAATCTCGTCGCGACGATCCGCGCGAGTGGTCGAGGCAAGCGCTACGACTGCGTCGTCGGGGTCAGCGGCGGAATAGACAGCACCTTTGTCGCGTTCACGGTGAAGCGGCTTGGCCTCCGTCCGCTCGCCATCCACGTGGACAACGGCTGGAATTCCGAGCTCGCCGTCGCCAACATCGAGCGAGCGCTCGAAAATCTCGACATCGATCTCCACACCCACGTCATCGACTGGGAGCAGTTTCGGGAGCTTCAGATCGCGTTTCTGCGTGCCTCGGTCAGCGACGCCGAGCTGCCGACCGATCACTGCATCCGCGCCGTTCTCGTGCAAAAGGCCATGGAAGAGGGTGTCCAGTACATGATCAACGGACGAAACCTCAGCACCGAGGGCATCCTTCCGTGGTCGTGGACATACAGCGGACTCGACTGGAAATACCTTCGCGCTGTGCACCGCCGGTGTGGGCAAGGGTCGCTCTCCCGCATTCCCAAGATCAGCCTCTCGCGACTCCTCTATAGCGTCATGGTCAAGCGCGTCAAGAACGTCGGTATTCTTGACTACGTCGACTACACCAAATCGGGTGCCATGGAATTCCTCAAACGCGAGCTCGACTGGCGCGACTACGGTGGCAAGCACTACGAGTCGATCTACACGCGTTTCTTCCAGGCGTACATCCTCCCGAGAAAATTCGGGATCGACAAGCGAAAGGCGCACCTGTCTGTGCTCGTGTGTAACGGCGAGATAACGCGTGACGATGCGCTCACCCAGCTCGCGGATCCACCGGACAGCGAAGACCGCATGGAGGAGGACAAGGTCTACGTGTGCAAGAAGCTCGGGCTGTCGATCCAAGAGTTTGACGAAATCCTCGCGCAGCCGCCGAAGAGCTACAAGGACTACCCGAATCACTCGGGCATCTTCATGCTTCGCCGCAATCCTTTCCTGCACGGAGCACTGCGCGGGCTCAAGCGCGTCGGACTGTTTCCGAGCGGTTTCGCGGAAGGTGCGACAGCACAAGAGGCGGAGACGACGACGTGATGAGAGCGAATACCGTCGCAGAGCGGTCAGTCGAGACGACGCTTTCGCAGCGCACGTACCAGGAGTGCGTGTTCTGCCTCATGGACACGAGCGACCCCACCATCGAGTTCGACGCGGCTGGGGTCTGCTCGCACTGCCATGCTTACCGCGCCCGAACCGCGGTCGAGTTGCCCAGTCTCGAAGAGCGCACAGAGCGGCTCGAGCGGGTGGTCGAGCAGATCAAGAAGGAAGGCAAGGGGCGAGAGTACGACTGCGTCTGCGGAGTCAGTGGCGGCATCGATAGCACCATGGTGCTGTACCTCGTCAAGCAGATGGGGCTACGACCGCTCGCCGTTCACATGGACAATGGTTGGAATTCGGAGCTCGCGGTCGCTAACGTCCAGCGTGTGCTCGATCGTCTCGACGTCGATCTCCTCACACTCGTCATCGACTGGGAAGAGTTTCGCGACTTGCAGGTCGCGTTCCTGCGTTCTTCGATCGCCAACGCCGAGATCCCGACCGACCACGCGATCATCGCGACGCTCTACCGGCTGGCGAGCGAGCGCGGCATCCGACACATCATGAGTGGCGGCAACATCGTCACCGAGGCGGTGATGCCCGACAGCTGGATGTACGACGCGAAGGACAGTCGCCTGATCAAGGACGTCTATCGAAAGTACACCGGTAGGAGGCTCAAGAGTTACCCGCGCTTCGGACTTGCGCGCTTCTTCTACTGGACCTTCATCAAACGCATCCGCTTTTTTCCGATTCTGAACTACATCGATTACGTCAAGGAGGACGCCATCCAGCTCTTCGAACGCGAGTTCGGTTGGCGTCGCTACGAAGGCAAGCACTTCGAGTCGATCTTCACGCGTTACTTCCAAACGCAGATTCTCCCGAAGAAGTTCGAAATCGACAAACGAAGAGCGCACCTCTCTACGCTGATTCTCTCGGGCCAACTAAAGCGCGACGACGCGGTGAAGATCCTCGCTGAGGAGATTCTTCCACCCGAGAAGCAGCAAGAGGACAGAGAGTTCGTATTGAAGAAGCTCGGCCTCTCAGGGACGGAGCTCGAGGGCATCCTCGAGAGCCCTCCGAGGAGCCACCGCGAGTTTCGGTCACACGACTGGGTCTTTAACGGCATGCCCGGTGTCGTGAAGTGGATCAAGAGGATTGCGAATGCCCGGCCCACGTAGGCGTCGCGCCGGAGTTTCGAACGCGAGGTAGCCATGCAGAAGGAAGAGAGCATGACAATCGATTCTCTCGAAGTCGAGCTCGACCGGCTCGCCGGCCGATGCAGCGACGACGTTCTCGGCCGATTGACCTCACGCAAGCGTGCGGAGCTGGAGTTCCACGATCGCGACCGTGACCCGGAGCTGGTCACGCGCGCGTCGGAGTCCGATCTCAAGAAGCTCAAGGGCAACAAGAAGTACTACTCGACCGTCGAAAAGTCCGATCAGTATCTGGAGGATTGGATCGCGAACAACGTGCCGGGCAAGGTCTTCCTGGACTACGCCTGTGGCAATGGGGGGCAAACCTTGAACGCGGCGCGACACGGCGCAGCATTCGCGATCGGACTGGATATCAGCCCCGTGTCCGTCGAGAACGGGCGTCGTCGCGCCGAGGAGGAGGGGCTTTCAGAGAACACGTACTTCGTGCAAGGCGACTGCGAGGACACGGGCCTCCCGGACAACAGCGTCGACTTCGTGCTGTGCTCGGGAATGCTCCACCACCTCGACTTGAGCTACTCCTTTCCCGAATTGCGACGAATCCTCAAGCCCGGCGGACGATGCCTTGCGGTCGAAGCGCTCAACTACAACCCGCTGATCAAGCTCTACCGATCCTTGACCCCCGAGATGCGCACGGAGTGGGAGAAGCACCACATCCTGTCGATGAAGGACGTCCGCTTCGCGAAGCGCTTCTTCGACGTCGAGAACGTTAAGTTCTGGCACCTGTTCAGCATTCTCGCGACGCCCTTCCGAAAGACGCCGCTCTTCGGGCCGGCCTTGCGGTTCGGCAACGCGATCGACTCCTTGGCGCTGCGAGTCTTTCCACTTTCGAGGATGGCGTGGATCTTCACATTCGAGCTCGTCAAGCGAGCCGACGACTGATCGAGTGAAGCATGAGCGGCTCCTCCTCACCCGGTCGGGTCCAGACGATCAAAAACGTGCTGGTCGTCGGCTCTGGCGGCATGATCGCGCAGGGTCTCGTCGTTCTCGCGAATCCCGTGCTGACCCGTCTCTACGAGCCGGGCAGCTACGGTGACTGGGGGATCCTGATCAGCATCGCTTTGATCCCCGCGACCGTGGCCACCCTGCGCCTCGAACTCGCGATCGTCCTCCCGAAGAGCGACGAGGAGGCCGCAGGAGTCTTCGGGCTCAGCGTCCTGTTGTCACTTGTCACCGCGCTCCTCGTCGCAGTTGTGCTGCTACTCGGGATGGACCTCATCACCGAGTGGCTCGGTCTCGCGAGTCTCGAGTCCTGGCTCTGGACGACGCCGTTCCTCGTCTTCGCATTCGGCGTTTACCAAACGTCCATCGGTTGGCTGAATCGCCAGGAAGACTTCTCCCGCTTCTCGCTCGCGCTCATCGTGTTGCCGCTCGGCACTGTGCTCGTCCAGGTCGCTGCGGCGCTCACCGGTATGCGCGGCCCGGGAGGCTTGATGCTCGGGAGCGTCATCGGCCAAGTCGCTGCGACGTTACTCCTCGGCTCGATCGTTCTCGGCAAGTACGGGAAACTGCTCGCAACGGGCTGGTCGCGCCGCTCCATGCTCTCGGCGCTTTCGCGCTTTCGCAGTTACCCGCTCTTCATGACTCCCTGCTCGCTCGTGAACGTGCTTCGAAATCGCGTCGCGGTGTTCGCTCTCGGGGCGTTCGCTACGAAAGGAGCAGCCGGGCACTTCCACTTTTCCGAAAAGGTCATCCGGCTGCCGGGCAACCTCGTCAGCGACGCGATCCGGCCGGTCTTTTTTCAGAAGGCGTCGGTCTGCGATATCCGCGAGCTCGAGGCGCCACTCCTGCGCGGGTTGGCATTCATCAACAAGCTGACGCTTCCGTGCTTCGTCCTCTTCTGGTGCGAGGCGCCGCAACTCTTTGCGTGGATATTCGGTGAAGAGTGGCGTGAGGCGAGCCGCTACGCGCTCATCCTCAGTGTGCCGGCATTCGTCCTACTCCACTCGAACTGGATGGACCGTGGGCTCGACGTCCTCGGTCGCCAGAAGCTCGCGTTCCAGCTCGAGGCGCTCTTTTCGGTAGTCTCGATCGGACTACTGTTCACCGGATTGGTGCTCACCGGCGACATCCTCTGGGGCATCCTCCTGATGGCAGGCGGCTTTCTCGCGTACAATGTAGCCTGGTTGGTCATATTCTTTCGCGTCGCAGGCTTTTCGGCGGGCGGCTTGATTCGTCTCTCGTCGTACACGGTTTTCGGCGGCGCGATCTGGGCCTCGATCTACCTGCTCGGGAGACTCGCGCTTCCGGTCGCGGCATCGGTCGCGATCTACTGCGCGTTGCTCACAGTTTACGTGTTGCTCGTCGCGCGTACCGAATGGCGAGCGATGCGGGCCGGGGAGCAGCCCGAGGAGGTCAGGGGGAAGGCGTCCGAGTCTGAGGTCTTGAGCGTATGAACGTACCGGCTGATTCCTACAGAGTCTGCCTGATCGGCGGCAGCGGCCGCAGTGGGACGACCATCCTGAAGAAGATCTTCTCGCGGCATCCTCGTGCAGCCGAGGTCCCGGAGAACCGCTTTTCCATCGATCCGGACGGTCTCGTAGACTTTTTCAACGGTTGCCGGATCGGCTGGACGCCTTACGCATTCGATCTGAAGCTTCGTCGCCTACGAAGATTCCTCTACGCGGTCGGTCGGCAAGGCTTCACGGGGAAGCTCTACTCCTACGTACTGCAGAAGTCGAAGATCGAACGCTGGATTCCGGTGAGTCTCGTTCCGCGGTACGCGGGGGTCGGCATGGAGAAATACTGCCCGAGCTTCTGCCGCTTCGTAGACGAGCTCGTCGCAGATCTCACGGAGTTCACCTACGCCGGCCAGTGGAATGGCTCGGCATTCCTCGAACGTACTGAAATGTCATTCTCACCGGAACGCGAGCGCGAGGAGCTGGCACGCCCCCTGCGGACGTTCTGGCGCAAAGTCATCGCGGAGACATGCTCGCTTCAGAACGCTCAGTACTACGTCGAGGACAATACCTGGAACATTCTCCACTTTGGAGAGATTCAATCGATTCTTCCCGAGGCGAAGCTCGTCCACGTCCAACGGGATCCGCGAGACGTGGTCGCGTCCTACACGACGATGCGCTGGTCACCGAAAGATCCGCGACAGGCAGCACAGTGGTACAAGGCCATCATCAACCGATGGTTCCATGTGCGGGAGCGCCTTGAGCCGAGTTCCTTCCTCGAGATTGCGCTCGAGGATCTCGTGCGAGATCCCCGCGGCGTTCTCGAGGCGATCTGCGCGTTCTGGGAAGTCGAATGGGACGATTCGCTTCTGGCGGAAGATCTGAGCCGCTCGCACAGTGGTCGCTGGAAGAAGGACTTCACCAAGGAGCAAGTCGCGGCGGTGAACGAGGTGCTTTCCCCGGAGCTCGAAAGACTCGGATGCTGTTGAGGACCTGATCCGTTGAAAACGCAAACGCTCCGTTCGGTCGTCGATCCGAACGAGGAGGAGGCCCTCTTTCCGTGGAGCCTCGTCGACGAGGTCTTCGACCTCATCGAGGAGAGAGACGCTCGCGTATTGCGCTACTGTGATCTCGACACCGAGAGATCGCTATGCGGCAGCCGGCTCCGCTACTTCGACGAATTCGTGCGCTTTGGTCTCGGCAAGTTCGGCCCCGTCTCCGCGCTTCGCACGCTTACCCGCTACGCGGTTCTCCGCGGTGGCAATCGTTGGCCGATACTCGGTCGCCTCCGCGGCATGTACACGAAGGGAGATCGTGCCCCGACCATCATCCTACAACACGACGCCGACCGCTTCCCCGATCGGACCGTCGCGATGGCGCAGCGCGAGGAGAGTCGCGGACTCAAGAGCTCGTGCTATGTCTTCGTCGAGCATGCCGAAAAAGACGAGGCTTACGAGCTCGATGTCGAGTCTCTACAGGAACTCGAACGGCGAGGATTCGAGATCGGCTATCACCAGAACGCCTTCGAGCGAGCCGACTACGATCAGCGTCGGGCGTTCGAGCTCGTCGCGTCGGACCTCGACTGGCTCGAGAAGCGCTTCGACATCCGCTCCTTCGTCCCTCACGGCGGCACACCATCGCCGAGCGGCCTCAACAACGATCACCTGCCGCACGGCGGACGTCTCGAGCCGCTCCTGTGGGCGTACAACGGCAAGTGCATCCTCAAGGAGTACACGTGGTCCGACGGAGGAATCCACAAATGGACGCCGATGGATCCTCGACGCTTCGTCCGAGAGCTCGCGCCGGGTTCGCGCGCCATGATGCTTCTTCACCCGCAGTACTACGGCGACCGCCTGCGTCATGACTGGGAGAAACTGCCCATCTCGCGAGAGCCGTGGTGGCGCAGGCTCTGGGGGCTCGACACATGAGCGGCTGGAACATCCACGTTTACCCGTCTGCGTTCACTCACGAAAGCCGTATTCTCAAGATCACGAAGACCCTCGCCGGTTTCGGCATCTTCGAGCGCATCGTCATGCTCGGCGTGCACTACGACGGCCTCGCAGAAATAGAATCGGTCGACGAACAGCGCGAGATCTGGCGACTTCCGAGAAAATCGGGAGGCGCGCGAACCAGCTTCGTCTGGAAGGTCTTCAAAACGATGGAGTGGTCGATTCGCGTGCTCTGGCGCCTTCGTGGAGTGCGCGTCGACTGTATCAATTGCCACAGCCTGCCGACTCTGCCGCTCTGCGTCGTCCTACGTTTGTGGAAGCGCTGTCGCCTCGTCTACGACACCCATGAGCTCGAGACGGAAACGATCGGTACGCGAGGAATCAGACAACGGCTGCTCAAGATCGTCGAGAGAGTCCTCATCGGTCGCGTGCACGCCACCGCGGTGGTGAGCGAATCCATCGCGGAGTGGTACCGTGAGGCGTACGCACTCGGACGCATCTTTCTCGTTCGGAACATCCCGCTGCGCGACGAAGTCCCGCTGTCACGCTCGAGTCGCTTGCGAGAACGAATCGGTATCGATGACGACGCGATTCTCTTCCTCTATCTCGGATTGATCCAGAACGGACGTGGAATCGTAGAGACGCTGGAGTCGTTTGCGGGACTCTCGCAGCTCGCCCGGGACCACAGCCGACGAGAAGTCGTCTTCGTCGGGGACGGTAACCTAGTCCCGATCGTCAAAAGCTACGCGCGTGAGCACGACAACATCCATTATCACCCAGCCGTTCCTCCGAGCGAGGTCGCCGAGATTTCGAGCGGCGCCGACGTCGGGCTGACGCTGATTCTCAACGACTGTCTGAGCTACTTCTTCTGCTTGCCGAACAAGTTCTTTCAGTACCTCCACGCAGGAATCCCTCCCGTCGTCAGTGATTTTCCCGAGATGGGAGGATACGTCGATCGATACGACTGCGGGTGGAAAGCGGAGCCGAATGCCGAGAGCCTGCGCGCTTGCGTCGAAGGAATCACGCCCGAGGACGTGGAGCAACGCCGCGCCGGCGCGCAGCGCGCAGCCGGGGAGCTGTCGTGGGAAGGCGAGGAAGAGACGCTCGCCGAGCTATACCGATGGCTCGGGTTCGAAGTGCGAAGCCGGGATCTCGTCGCGTAGTCGTGCTCCGTCGCGGCGCTCGTACGCTCTACTCTTCGCCGCCCGACTCTCTGACGAAACGCCAGGGTCTCGGCGCCTGTCGTGATCTGAGAAACGACCCTCGCTTGGGCCACAACGCGAGCGCGCGCAGCACGCCGATCAGAGATCCGATCCCGTAGTTCACGTGGAGTCCTGCAAAGATCAGCGGCATGACGAGAACCATGCGCCAGTCCTTCTCCTTGCGCGCGACGTCGACGGAGGCGAGGAGCGCGCCGATCAAGTAGATCGCGCAGACTCCCGCGCTCACCAGCCACGCGGACGGCCAAAAAACCGCCAAGATTGCGAAGAGCACGATCGAAGTGACGAACGCGAGCGGTACGAGGTGCCGTGGCGAAATCGGCATCACTCGACTGTACACGAAGGGGAGGACTGCCCAGACACCATTGCGGAGGTTGTGACGACAGAACGAGCGAAAATCGGTCCGGGCGAAGTAATTGATGACGACATCGGGGGCAAGGAGCGTCCTGCCGCCGAGCTGGTTCATGCGGCGATTGAACTCCATATCCTGACCGCGCACGAGATGCTCGTTGAACGAGCCGATGCGTTCGATCATCGATCTGCGGTAGCAGCCGAACGCCGCCGTGTCGACCCAGCGCGGCTCGCGTACACCTGCGAGACGGTACGTAGCTCCGCCGACACCGAAGCGGTGAGAGAGCCCCGCCACCATCGCTCGCGCCATCAGCCCGTCGTCGCGCGGGCGTACTTTCCAGATGCCACCCACGTTATCTGCGTCGTACTCTCGCGAGTATCGCACGCAGAGCTCGATCGCGTCAGCGTCGTAAGTCGAATGCGCGCTCATGATCATGATGAGCTCGCCGGTCGCATTCTCGATGCCGACATTGAAAGCCGCGGGCGTGATCCGTTTCTCATTCGGGACGAGACGGACGCAGGGGTGATTCTCGGCGTACTCGCGGATGATCTCCTGCGTGCCATCCTCGCTCATGCCGTCGCAGACGAGAACCTCCAATCGATCTTTCGGATAGGTGCTCTCGACGATGGACTCAAGGCAGCGACCGATGTAGCGCACTTCGTTACGACAGGGGATAACGATCGAGACGAGGGGAAGTTCGCTCATGGTCGGAATCGCCTCAGTGAAGCTCCAGCTTTGTCTCGAGCATCTCGACGGCCTGCTTCAGTTTGTCGCAGACGTAATCGATCTGCCCCTCGCTGATTTCGGGAAAGATCGGAATCGATAGCACCGTGTTCGAACAGCTCTCCGCGTGCGGGAAGCTGCCCTCGTCGACACCGAGTCGTGGGTAACCCCGTAGGCCATGGAATGGAAAAGGGTAATGAACAACCCAGCAAAACCCC
>CAYZGY010000155.1:228-12278 GCA_964478085.1 uncultured Planctomycetia bacterium | reverse complement strand
AAGCGCTCGATTCACCCCAACCAGCACAGGTTTTGGAACCGGCAGGGGTTTTGGACCGGGGGCCTTTCGGGAAGGCCCCTCTCGAGCGCGAAGCGCTCTCGAGCGCGAAGCGCTCGATTCACCCCAACCAGCACAGGTTTTGGAACCGGCAGGGGTTTTGGACCGGGGGCCTTTCGGGAAGGCCCCTCTCGAGCGCGAAGCGCTCTCGAGCGCGAAGCGCTCGATTCAGCCCTACCAGCAAGCGATCTTGGCTGGCGCGAGTTTTGCCGGTGCGGAGACAGCGCTGGGAGGGGCTTGGTCCCGAGCGCCTGGTACTGATCGAAATTATTCGTCGCGGGTTCCCGAAATCGGGCTCGTGTACGTGGTACGATAGGAGAGCCCGGCGTGTTCGGGCTCTCGCCCTTTCATCCCTCTCACCTTTCCCACCGATCTGCGGATGAACCAGCACCTACGTATCGCAATTCCTCTGTCGCTCGCCGTCGTTCTGAGCATCTGCTTCATGATTCTCCTGCGGGATCGCATGGAGGACTCGGAGAGCACCGTGGCCGAGCCGGCCGTCGTGGTCGAGGCTCCAAAGAAGCGGATTCCCGGGAACCCGAAGTTCGCTGCGGACTCGCCGATCGGGACCGTCGAGGAGCCGGAGAAGACTCCGCCGAAGCGCCGTTTCTACGGTCGCAAGGACGGGCTCTTCCGCTGGAACATCCAGGAGCTGCCGAAAGGCTGGGACCCGACGCTCGCGAAGTCGGTCCACAACTACTTCGAGCTGATGGACAAGCTCGAGGCCGCCACCAAAGCCAATGATTCGGGCGCCGATCTCGAGAAGGCGCGCCAGGAGCTTCGCGATATGCTCGCCGCGCTCGGGCCGGACGCCCTCGCGACGCTCGACGCGATCCTCAATCACGAGGGCGACTTCGTCTACCGCCGCTTCCTGATGAACGGAATCGGCGAGATGGGCGCAGAGTCCGAGTTGGCGACCTTGAAGCTCCGGGACTACTTCATGAAGCGCCAGAAGGAGCAGAGCCAGACCTCCGAAGCGAAGCATGTCATCAAGGCGATGGCAAAACTTCAGAATGGGAGCTCATTCGAGGTACTACAGCAGTTGATCAGCGACAAGAACGTGTCGCGTTTCCGGACCGACCTGATCGAGGCTCTCGGAGAGCACCATCAGCGAGAGCAGGCAGCCGGTTTCATCGCGGACGGACTGCACGAGTCCTCGCGCAAGACGGTCCGCAACAAATTCGCCCAGGCGCTCGGGAAAATCCGTAGCCCAGACTCGCTGCCGGACCTCTACCACGCCTTCGAGAAGGAAAACTACTGGGTCGCCAAGCAGACAATTCTCGGATCTGTCGGTAAGATCGGCGATCCTAACTCGGTACCGTTCCTCGAGGAGAAGGCCCGCTACAGCCGAGAAGGAGCTGTGCGCCTCGCTGCGGGCCGTGCCCTCTTCCGCGTCGGAACTCCCTATGCGATCGATACTCTCAAGGATATCGCCCAGTCCGAGCCCGAGCCGAAGCTCCGGTCGCTCATGGAGAAGTGGGCAGCCGGGGAGGAGTAGGCTGCGAGGCTGCAGTTCGGGATTCGGAAGGATCGAGCCCCTCGTCGTAGCCGTCCTGGCAGCGGCGATCCTCGTGACAGGCGCGGGGTGTGACAACGAGCCCGACGTTCGCGTCGTCGTCGCCGAGTTTCAGGACGAGGACCAGGACGGCGCCATCCAGCAAGACGAGACGATCGTCTTGTTCCTCGATCGCCCGCTCCCCGCGGGCCGCTCCCTCGAAAACGTCCGTGTCACGAGCGAGCACATCGGCACGACCGACCTCGAGCTGAGCCTCTCGGAAGATCGCCAGCGCCTCGTCGCACGCGTCCGCACGGGCCGCCCGGACTTCGAGTTTGCCGGGGTCCACGGGGTCGATCCTGCCAGCAGCGGACTCGTGGTCGACCTCGGCGACGACCTCTCTCAGTCGATCGACCTCCAACAGTGCTCGGTCGTGCCGAGCCTGCTCCACGTCGAGTGGATCGACGGAGACACGAGCGCGGCCGAAGAAGGGTCCGCGTCCTCGCCCAACGGCGTCGTCGATCAAGGCGACCGCCTGCGCCTGCGCTTCGATGGTCCGGTCGAGCTATCCGCGGACGGCACTCCCGACGTCTCCGTTCCGCGTCAGCTGCTCCTGAGCAAGGCGGGCATCGATCGCCTCGACGACGGCAAGCACGCGTCACGTTGGACCGTGGCCAAGAGCGGACGCGCGGATGAGATCGAAATCGTTCTCGGGTCGAACCCGATCCTCAAGATCTCCGGCGAGTCGCCGAAAACCTGGGGGGACAACGATCGCGATCGGCCCGACGCGGCCTCGGCGATCACGGTCAACGGCACGAAGCTCCGACCGATGTCGAAGATTCGCTCGCGCGGTTCGGTTCGAGGCAAGTCGGGAACGACGGGAGTCGCGTCCCAGCGCGAACTCGACATCGGCGTCGAGAAAAACGTTCAAGAGCACTTCGATCGCCTCTCGAACCAACGCCGGCGCCTCCCTTCTCTTTACGGCTCGCGGGCCAGTCACAGCCTGACACCGTTCCTGAAGAACTACGCCCTCATCGCGGGCGGTCTCGACCCTACGGACGACCAGGCCGACCGCGCGCTTCGAGACGTGCTCCTCCTCGCGGCGAGCTTCGAGGATGGACCGAAAGGCCTGACGGCTTCCGCACAAAGCCTCGTGGATCTCCCCCGAGCGACCTTCCGGCACACGGCGACGCTCCTCCCGGGCCCTGACCGAACCCCGGGCACGCCCGACGACCTCATCGTCATCGCGGGAGGGACGGAGAACGGCAAGGACGCGCTCGGCGATCTCACCGTCGTCTTTCTCAGCGAACGCAGCAGGGAGGTTCGCGTTCAGCAGCTCGTAGCGAAGCTGCGGGCTCCTAGAGCCGATCACGCCGCTGTGGCGGTTCGTCACGATCAGATTCTCATCGACGGTGGACGTGGCGGCGGGCGGTATCGACGCAGCCTCGTCGAGTTGGCGGAGCTACTGACCATCGAACGCGACGGAGACAGCCTCTTCGTCACCGAGCACGAGGTCTTCTTCACCCTCGCGCGTAAGTCACACACGCTAACGCTCGTCGAGGCGCCGGCCTCTGCGGACGACGACGCGAAGGCTCACCCTTGGGTGCTCGCGTTCGGTGGCGTGGGACGGAATCCGCTCCCCGACGTGACGAAGGACAGCGGCGACGGCCCCGCGCCGGCCTTCGGCGCGAGCATCGAGCGTGTCGACGAGTCCGCGTACTTCCCGTCGGAACGAGCGGCCGTCCTTTCGGCGCCTCGGTTGATCAACGTCGACCGGCCGACCGAGTCGATCGAGCGTCTCGACCTCGAATTCGATGCGGCGTTTCTACGTCACGGCCATCGCGCCGTCGGCCTCGGTGACGTCGGCTCGGAAGGGCTGACCTCCTCGAGCTCGGTCTTCCTCTTCGGTGGGACACTCGAGCATCCGGAGCAGGGCATGGACGGCGATCCCCGCAGGGCTTGGCAGATTCCGCCGATCGACCTATTCACGCGCCTCGGCAGTCGCGCTCCCGCGATCGGTGCAGCGGTCGACGGCCTCGTCTTCCACCTCGATCACGAGAACCTGGCCGCGAGCACGCTCGAGGTCGTCCCGCACCCGACGCTCCTCCCTCAGCCGAAGGAGCACTTCACCATGACGCGTATCCCCGGAATCGGCGTCGTCATCGCGGGAGGCGAAGTCGCGCGTAGTGACTCCGACGACGAACCCGAACTCATCGACACCGCCGAGATCTACTTCACGGCCGGCCCGCTCAAAGGTCAACTTCACGAGATCCAGACGCGACTCTTCCGCGGGCGCTCGCGGCACCAAGCTTACCTATTGCCCGCAGAGGGCCGACGATTCCTGGTTCTCGTCGGTGGAGTCACCGCCGATCTCAAGTCGGGCACCGATATCGATATCTTCCCGCTCCCCTGATCGACCTCGACTCCACTCGCCTCGAGCACGCGACGCAGTAGGACGATCAACGCGATGACGTCACGACGATTGTGCTCGATGACGGGCTCGACCCATCGTCGCTCGCCCCCACCGACGAAGTCCCAGTAACGCTGCGGAACCTCACGCCCCGGAACGTCGCCGGGAAGCCGCTCGAGCCCGAGGAGACTCTGCTCGACCGTCGAGAGCTTGCAGTTCGGCAGCTCGCCCTTCCAGACCTTGCGCACGGCGTGGAGAAGATCGACGTGCTGTCGCGACTCGGGAAACTCGATCCGGTGTGTTCCCGCGCGACGCCGCATACGCGGGATGTCGAAGCTCCGCCCGTTGAAGCTGACCCAGACCGACCGCTCGTCGAGCACTTCGACGCTACGTCGCAGCATCTCCGGCTCAGCGGTCGGGTCCGGCGCGAAGAACTGCTCGAGCACGATCTCGCCAGCGTCCGAGGAACGATACGCCACCCCGACGAGAAAGATCGGGTCATCGGCCAACCCACACGTTTCGATGTCGACGAGCGCGATGTCGCCGAGCTCCATCCCGTGCGACAGGAGCGTCGAAGAGAATCGAGCAGGAAACTCATCGTCCGCGCTGTCCTTTCCGAAAAGATCGCGACGCGTTTCGCGATCCGCGCCGCTTTCGAGGAAGAACTTCTCACGCCAAACGAGCAGCCCCCCCTCACTCTCGGGCTCACCTTCACGCGCGATCGGTGCCAGCTCCGCCGAGCTCGAGATCGAAGGCCCGTCGCCGTTCGACGTCGGCTTCGACTTGGCGCCACTCGATCCGAGCGCCTTCTGAAGGCGCGCGCGCAACCGATCGGCTGTCTTGGCGAGCTGCCGGTCTCTCATAGGTATCGCAACGCTCGACGCACCTTGCGCTCGACCTTCGGATCGAGCGGATCCTTGGGCTCGATCGGGCTCGTCTCGGGACCCGTATCGACCGGATCGAGCTTCGGCACGTACGGCTCCTTCTCGAGCAGCGCGTGAAGGAGGTAACGCGTCGCCTCCTTTGGAAACGGAAACTCTTGGATACTCGCTTCGGACGCGATCTCGTATCGCGACGATGCCGGCAAGACACAGCTCGGGCAACCCGCGTCGCACTCGCACGCCACGACGTGCTCGAGCGTCGCCTCCAGGATGCGCTCGAAGATCTCGTACGCCTTCTCCGCGTATCCGATGCCGCCCGTGTAGAGGTCGTAGAAATAGACGCGTCGACCGTCGATGAAGTAGTCGACGTCGCCTGGATCCGCCATGACGAAGAACGGCATCAAGTTCGAGAAGACACGGCCGATCCCTTGCAGCCCGCTGTGGAAGAAGTCCGCGCCGAACTGCATCGCCTCCTTCGCCGTGCCCTCGTCGAGATCGAGCCACACCGACACGGTCTCGAGGATGATCGGCGGCAACTCCACGTCGCCGTAGCCGATGTTCTCGACGCTGTGAAAGCGCACCTTCTTGAACCCGGTGATACGGGTCTCGACCGTCACGTCGCCCGTCGAGAGGCGCTGCTGGCGCCAAGCGATCGACTCGACCTCCTCGTCGACCGTGACACGCTTCTGCGCGAGCGCTTGAGTGTAGTAGCCGGTCTCCTGCGCACGGATGCGCGCGATTTGATTCTCGACGTCGAGCTCCTCGACGACCGCCGTCTCCGATCGATGGATGTAAACCGCGCCTTCGTAGAGGCTCATCAACGCGGCGATGTAGTCGAGCTCGCCGACGATCTGGTTCGAGTTGAGCTCGTAGATCGTGAAGTTCTCTTCGCCGACCGTGCGCAGCTTGACGCGCTTGGCCGGAAAGTCACGCTCGACGTAGTACCACTTGCCGTCCGTCCCCGATCGCAAGCGGTCGGCGTCACCGAGCACGCTGAGGAGTCCGCCGAATTGCTCCTCATCGATCTCGGAGTCTCCCCCTCCGTTCGTGAAGATCGCAGCGTCTTCCCGACCGAGCGGCAGCTCGTACGCCGCACAGATAAGATGCTTCGTCAGGATATACGGATTCTCCGACTCGATGATCGCGTTCTCGGGCGAGCGCTCGAGGAACGACTCGGGGTGCCGCATGAAGTACTGGTCGATCGGCTCGGGACTCGCGATGTAAATCACCATCGAGCTCTGCGCACGTCGCCCCGCCCGACCGGACCGCTGCAGGAAGCTCGCGACGCTGCCCGGATAGCCGACGAGCAGACACGCGTCGAGTCCACCGATGTCGATGCCGAGCTCGAGCGCGTTCGTACTGACGACGCCGAGGAGATCCCCTCCGAAGAGTCGCGCCTCGATCTCACGACGCTCTTGCGGCAGGTAGCCGCCGCGGTACGCTTCGAGCTTCTCGGCGAGATCCTTCATCGATTTGTTGCCGCGCAGCCGATCCCACGTGTAACGCAGGATCAGCTCGACGGTGTTCCGCGCTCCCGCGAAGCAGATCGAACGCACCTCACGACGGAGCAGCTCGGGAAGAAGGCGCACGGCGACCGAGACCGGCCCCTTGCGCCCTTCCGTACCGTCGGGCTTGCGAAAGATCGGCGGGTTCCAGAGGACGAAGGTCTTCCGTCCGCGCGGAGAGCCGTCCTCGTCGACGACCTGAAACTTCTCGCCGATGAGTCGTTCGGCATGATCTCCCGGATTCGCGACCGTCGCCGACGCGCCGATGAACCTCGGCGTCGATCCGTAGTGCGCCGCGATGCGACGAAGTCGACGGAGGACGTTCGCGACGTTCGATCCGAAGATCCCGCGCATCGAGTGGATCTCGTCGACGACGATCGTCTCGAGCCCGCTGAAGAGCCCGACCCAACCGCCGTGGTGCGGCAGGATCGCCTGGTGGAGCATATCGGGGTTCGTCAGGATAATCCGCCCCTGACGCTTGAGACGCCTGCGTAGGCTCGGGTCGGTGTCGCCATCGAAGACGCCCGCCTCGATGTCGAGCCCGAGGTCCGAGATCATCTGCGAGAGGACACGCATCTGATCTTGCGCGAGCGCCTTCGTCGGGAAGAGGTAGAGCGAGTAGCCACGCTCGCCCTGGAGAAACTCGTCGAGGACGGGAACGTTGTAGCAGAGTGTCTTGCCGCTCGCCGTGCCCGTGACGACGACGACGTTCTCGCGATCGAGAGCCACGTCGATCGCCTTCGCTTGGTGCGAGTACAGCTGCTCGATGCCCTGCGACGCGAGGTACTCGCGCCATCGGGGATGGAGACGCTCAGGCAGCTCGGCAAAGCGCGGCTCGCGTTCGGGAATCTCCTCGACCCAACGGACCTGCGCGGCGTTCTGCGGACGCCGGACGATCTCCTCACGGAAGCTCTCGAGAGCCCCACGGCGCGGCTGAATCATGCTCTCTCCGTTTCTTTCCTCGAGCCGATTTCCACGACCCGAATTTCGCTCCGGCATGAGCATCGGGTGAAATCGGCGGACTCTCTCAGTCCACGCCAGCCTCCTCAGGCAGGACGGATCGTATCAAGTCGCTCGACAAGGCTCAACCGGTCGACGTTTCGGGGCCTCGACTTCCGGTAAAAGATACATCTGAAAACCCTATGGGATTTACACTTACGGCTTTTATTCGGGAGATCCCCGTGCTACGATTCGCCACCTGACGCGCCGAGGAGGTCCCGGCGAATGTCCATCGGGATGCGCGCGTCAAACACCGAACTGAAGAGGAATTCATGCCGAGTCGCAGCCAGCCCTCGCGTTCCCTCCGGACGAACCCGGCCCTCCGCTTGACGGTCTTGGGTGCCTGCGTCCTCCTCGCCCTGACGAGCTGCCGAATCCCGGCGCGATCAGGCGGCGGCTCCTCGAAGGCCGGTGGAACGAAGGTCACGCGTCATCGTTCCGCGTCACACAACTACGGCACGGGTAGCATCTCGAGCGGCGCGATGCTCGAGCGCGCCGCTCAGCGCAATTCGTACTCCCGCGGTCGTGCGCAGGCGTTCCTCGATGCCGGCCGCGCCTACCTGCGCGAGCGTCGCTTCGGTGACGCGCTTCGCTGCGGTCACGAGGCCCGCCGCGCCTACGCCGGCAGCTCGCTCATCGGTCGCGCGTACCGCTTCATCGGCGAGTCGCACCTGGCGGCCGGTCAGTTCGACCTCGCGGAGCGTTACCTCCGTCGCGGTCTCGCCGGCGCGAACGGTACGGAGCTCGAGCTGACGCGCGCGCGCCTCGTCGTGGCGTTGCGCGCCGTCGGCAACACGGCCGACGCACGTTTGTTCCTGTCGCTCCTCGGACGCTCGCCGTCTCGCGGAGCTCTCGCGATCCTCGCGATGAAGACGCCGAAGCGTAGCACGAAGCCACGACTCGCGACGGGAACCCCGCAGCAGCCGGCACCTCCCGTCCCGGCCGCCGCATCGAACTTCGGTCAATTGCCGCGACTGACCGTTCGCCCGCGCGCCGAGTGGGGAGCCCGCTCGCCGCGCAAGGGCAGGACCACGCCGATGGGCAAGATCTGGCGCCTGACGATCCACCACTCGGCCGGTCCGAAGGATTTCGTCGCTACGTCGAAGAGCGCGTCCGCCGACGCGATCCAGCGTATTCAGCGCTACCACCAGAAAACGAAGGGCTGGGCCGACATCGGCTACCACTACGTCATCGATCGCCGGGGCGAGGTTTGGCAAGGGCGCTCGCTGCGGTACCAAGGCGCTCATGCGCGCGGCAAATCGGGCGGCTCGAAGAACGGCAACCGAGGCAATATCGGCATCGTCGTCCTCGGCAACTACAGCCACAACCGCCAGCACCTCACCGCTGCGCAGCGACGGAGCCTGACGATCCTCGCCGCGAAGCTCTCGGACCACTACGGGATCTCCGCGACGAACATCTACACGCACCAGGAGATCTCTCCGGGCGGGACGGCCTGTCCGGGCCCCGAGATCTCGCGCTACGTCGCACGCGTCCGCCGCAGCCTGCGCGAATGGCAAGTCGCCAAGGCGCGCTCGCTCGCAGGAACGCAACCGGTCTCGTATCAGCGACTGGGTAAATAGGGCAAGGCGGGTCAGTAGGGCAAGGCGGGTCAGTAGATCACCGCATCAGCGTGATCAGCTCGTCCCAGTCGTCGGGCTGCTTCGGATCGTCGAGGGCTGCACGGTTGGCGCGTTCGAACCCGCAGTCGACGCAGCGTTGGAAGATATTCCAGATGCCGCCGCTCTAGCCTTCGATGGGTACGGGCTCCATCAGGCCTCGACACGACTCGGCTCGATCTCCCGGTACGACGTCGACGTGCCGTGACCAGAGGCAGACGGGACAGTGATTCCGGATGCTCCCCTGCACGAGAGGCAGGACTCTCGCACCGCAGTGGAGACACTCGAACGCGTCGTTCCCACCGGCGACGAGATTGCGACGCTCGCCTTCTTCCCTCTCGCGAGACTCCTCGGTCATCCTGCGAGCGCCTGCTTCAATCGAGCGGCGATGAGATCGCCGGAGCGTTCAGAAGCCGCGTCGTCGATGTCCTTGTGAAAGACGACACGAATCCCGCGCTCGGGCAGTCCGACCGTCAGGACGCCGTCCTTCGCGAGAGCCATGGCCGCCGACGCGTAGCGTGACTCGTCGTCACCCGACCAGCGGATGAAGATCATGTTCGTCTCGGGCTCCGAGACCTCGAGGCCCGCGAGACCGAGGCCGGCGAGGCGCTCGCCGAGCTCGCGCGCGTGCCGGTGATCGTCCGCGAGCCGGTCGACGTTGTGCTCGAGAGCGTGCAGCCCGCACGCCGCGATCACCCCACCTTGGCGCAGCCCCCCACCGAGCAGCTTGCGCAAGCGCCGCGCCTCGGCGGCGAAATCGGTGTCGCCGACGATGAGCGAGCCCGCCGGCGCTCCGAGACCCTTCGAGACGCAGAACATCATCGAGTCGGCACACGCCGCGTACTCGCTCACGGGAACGCCGCTCGCAACACTCGCGTTGAAGATCCGCGCACCGTCGATGTGAAACCGCAGCCCGCGCTCGCGACAGAGCTCGCCGACCTCCTGGAGGTAGTCGAGGGGCTGAACGCAGCCGCCGGGCATGTTGCTCGTCTGCTCGAGGACGACGAGTCGCGTGCGGGGTAAGTGCACGTCGTCGTAGCGGATCGAGCGACGGATGCTCTCGAGCGGGATCATCCCGCGGTCCCCGTCGATCGTCCGCGACTGCACGCCCCAGAGCCGCGACGTCCCCGCCTGCTCGAAGTTGTACGTGTGGGAGAGCCCTTCGACGATGAGCTCGTCGCCCGGACGACAGTGCACTCCGACGGCGATCGAGTTCCCCATCGTCCCGGACGGTACGAAGAGCGCGCCCTCCTTGCCGCAGATCTCGGCGGCACGGTTTTGGAGCTCGATCACGGTCGGATCGTCGCCGAAGACGTCGTCGCCGAGCGGCGCCGAGCACATCGCGGCGTACATCGCCTCGTCGGGCCGCGTGATCGTGTCACTACGCAGGTCGATCGGAATCTCTAGGTTCGTCATCGCGGGAAGCTTATGGGAAGCCAGTGGAGGCATCAAGATCGCCGCTTTTCTCGCGAAGGGCGAAGAATCTTTGCGAATCAGCCGACCTCCCCGGTACTCATCCCGAAACGACGCTCAAGGCTTCCCGACGACCGGTAAGAAGCCCTAAGCATTTCAGACGAAAAACCTTACAGAACCGGAAAGCGCAGCTTCTGGGATCTGTGCGCGACGTGTAAGATAGTCGTATGAGCCACCAAGAACGCCCAACGCCTCCCGATCTCGAGCTCGTCGAAAAGGCCGGCCACGGCGACCTCGAGGCCTTCGAGAAGCTCATAGCTTGTTATCAACAGGGCATTTACAACGTCGCGTATTACAAGAGTCGAAATCCCTTCGACGCCGAGGATCTGACCCAGGAGATCTTCCTCGCGGCCTTCCAGGCTCTCGGCACGCTCAAGGACCCGCGCAGCTTCGCCGGATGGCTGTACGGGATCGCCTACAACCGCTGTCACAAGTGGTTCCAGCGAGAGCGCACGAAGGTCATGAAATTCCAGGAGATCTGCCGCCGCGCCGAGCAGGAAGCTCGCGTCGATCGCGTCTCGAGCGGACAGCCCTCGAGCTCGATCGAAGGCGAAGAGCCCGAGGTGGCGGAGTTTCTCCTGCGCCTGCCCGACGACGTTCGGGAGGCGATCCAGTTCAAGTATCTCGACGGATTGAGCTACACGGAGATCGGCGAGCGCATGGGGATCAAAGCGCACCGGATCGACTACCTCATCCGCAAAGGCAAGCGCATGATCCGTGAGCGCTGGAACCGCGGCTCTTCAGGAGAGGGCTTCGCGGCGTCTGCGGGCGGTGCGAGCTGAGACCGAATCGGGGAAGTTGAGGGGAACGATTGATTCGGAGAGTACCTTTCGATGTCTGAGCCAAACAAGCTTTCGGGCAATTCCTGCCTCTCGTGCGACGAAGCGCGCGTCTTCCTGCCTCTCGCGGTCGAAGACGAGCTCGACTCCGTGCGCACGAACCTCCTCTTCGCGCACCTCGACGACTGTGGCGAGTGCGAGACCGCCTACGCAGAGCTCGCGGATGAGCGTCACTGGATCGCGGAGAACCTCGTCAAAGCCCCGGCGTTGCCGGCGGGCTTCGCGGCGAAGGTCTGCGATCGAATCATCGAGGAGGGTCTCGTCGGCGAGGCCCCCGCGGAAACTGCTGACTCGGAAGCGGGCCAGGCTGCCGAGATCGTCGTCTCCTCGACGTCCTGGCGCGACTTCCTGCCCTGGGCGACGGCCGCCGCGATGGCGCTCTTCTTCGTCCTGATCGCAGGACTGACGCGAGATCGCGCGGAGCTCCCGTTGGATCCTGCCGAGGTAGCCGGTGGTTCGGCACCTTCGGCGCTCGATGTTGATACGGTTTCCTCGAAGAAATCTGCGGGTGCGCACCTGGTCTCGCTGGTGAAATCCTCGAGCCCGATAACGGAGAGCTGCGAAGACCTCGACACAGCACCGCTGGCCAAAGACGGATCGTTCGCCGATGAGCGAGTGATTCGAAGCTCCGAGTTCTGCTCGCTCGATTCGGGTACGCCGAAGTCGGCCTTCCAGGGATCGAGCTTCGCCGCCAAGGAACAGTGCACCGAGATCGATCCGATCTTCTTGGCGTCGGACGAGCCCGAGCCCGGGGGCAGGCGACACCAACACAACC
>CAYZGY010000155.1:0-218 GCA_964478085.1 uncultured Planctomycetia bacterium | reverse complement strand
AGCTGGCCGAGCCCCGTGGGGCGGCCCGCAAGAGCTTCGGAGGCGTCTACGTGCTGACCTCGCGTCTCTCGGGATCGGCCGTCGGAGACGTGTCGCTCGACGATGAGACGACCGACGCCGAAGACCCCTGCGTGACCGACCCGAACAAGGACGGCGAGATCGACTACCGCGACGTGACGCACATGTGCCAAGTCCTCATGCAGCCCGCGCTCGCCGAG
>CAYZGY010000154.1:0-12291 GCA_964478085.1 uncultured Planctomycetia bacterium | reverse complement strand
CGCGAAGGCTCGCTGACCCGTTGGACCCCCGTCGTTTTCCGCCTGGCCGCGAATCGCGGCACGCGGTCCCGTTTCTCCGGTACTCGATCGCTCAGGATCTCGTCCGACCCGTTTTGTCACCTACCAGCCCGTTGAAGAAGTCAATTCGGCGTCCAAGCCGCCGATTCGCTCGAAGCACTTCGTCAACGGACTGCTATTCTGCTGGCTGGCACTAGCCGATTATCAGGGTCGATTTTTGGGCTGTCAAATTCCGTCGCGAGACTTTCCCTGGGGTGATGATTCCGTGTAGAGCGCGAAGTGCCCGTCACGCTCGGCGAGCACCGAGGCGCGTCCGGCCGAGACCGGCGCCTCGAAGATACCGCGTGCATCACTCGAGCCGTTCGCGACGATGCGCGAGCCGTCCGAGATCTTGATGCGTGCCGCTCCGCGAGGAAGGACGTGGACGCGAATCGAGCGGCCGACGCGCTGCACCTCGAGCTTGAGGTCCGAGCGAATCAGAACGGTCGAGCTCTCCTTCTCCCCGGCACGAGCGGCGAGTAGGTAGACGCCCTTGTCCTTCGCGGGAATCGAGACCTCGGTCGTGTTGGGCGTGTACGGAGAGCCTTCGAGCTTCGCTTCGAGCTCCTCGACAGGGTCGATACCGGTGAGGTCGATCGAGCTGACCGAGCGCAGGTCCTTACGAACGGCGAAGAGGAGAGCGAGGTCGACGCGGTAGAGCTTCACCTTGACCTGGTCGACGTTCTTCCACGCGAACTTCACCTTCGGGTCCTGCCCGAGGGGGACGCTCGCGACCTCGGGAGCGCTGAGCTCCTTCGCGGTCAGGTGGGCGAGCGCAGAACGTGCATCGGGGAACTTGCCTTGGATCTGGCGGTAGGCCTTCACGGCTGCATCGAGATTGCCGCGAATGTGATGCGTCTTCGCGCCGAGGTACTGAGCGCTCGGGTAGTGTTGGCTCGGGCCCTTCCGCCCGTTCGCTTGCTTGAACTCTTTGCCGGCGAGCTCGGAAGAGCGCTTGAGGACCTCGTCGTAATTCTTGCGCTCGAACTCTGCCTTGAGCGCCGCGAAGATCGCGTCGTCGAGGTACTGATTCTCGGGGTAGCGCTTCTGGAACTTCGTCGCCTCGGTGACGACGAACTCGGGCTCGCCGAGGTTCTCGAGCGAGTTGATGACGAGGAATTGGGCTTGCGGGGCGAGGGAGCTCGTCGGGAAGTAGCCAACGAAGCGAGCCAGGTTCTCGGCAGCGTCCTTGTAGAGGACCTCTTCGCGTTGCCGCTTGACACGACTTCCCGCGATCGGCCGCGCGATCTTGAGATTCGTGTAACGTCGCGCGAGCTCGAAGGTGTCCGCGATGACACGGCTCGACGCGGGGTAGTTCGCCGCGAGGGTCAAGCCGTAGGTCTGCGCGGAGAGATGCTGTCCGAGAGAGAAGAGCGTCTCGCCGACCTGTCGGTCGCGGAGGTAGTCGAGATCGAAGAGGCGACGTTGGTAGTCGATCGCTTGCTCGAACTCCTTCGTCGCTCGATAGGACTTCGCGATCGCCGTGAAGTCTCCGTGTCCCGCGAGGAGACGCGAGTTGCGACGACGAAGCTCCTCGAGTCCTTCGATCGCCGAGCTGTGCTGACCGAGGAAGAGATCGATCGCGACGAGGCGAGCGAGGACGAGGTCGCGGTAACGCCCTTCGAGATGCTCGATCTTGCTGAGCTCGACGTAGCGATTTCGGAGCGCTGCGATGTCCTCCGCTCGACCGCGCGCGCCGGCCTGGCGGCGGTAGGCTCGTTCGGCTTCGTAGAACTTTTCGTCCCAGGTCAGGTCGCGCGGCTCGGGCTCGACCTTCTCGAGCTTCTCGAGGATCTCGAGCGGCGCATCGGAGGAAGTACCGGCGATCGCGGGTTCGTACATGCACTGCGCCAGCGTCGGTAGGGCGCGGTAGCTTCCGGGGAAGGTGGGGCGCAAGAGGTACGTGATGGTGTGCGTTCCCTTCGCGAGCTTCGTGAAGAAGAACACGACCTTCTCGTCGCGAACCTCTTTGCGCTCGAACGAACCGGAGAATCGATCGTCGCGATCGTTGACGACCTCGCAGCCCGCGGGGATCGGATCTTCGACGTGGATGTATTCGAGGGCCTCCCGCGCATTGATCTGGAGCCGAACAAGAATCTTCTCGCCCCGCGCGATTTGTCGGACGACGCGCGGCGCGGTTCGCGGGCGGTGGCGCTCGACGAGGACTCGATAGCCCGGTCCTGGCGCGTGGTCGGATCCGAGCCAGCTCGCTTCGCGTCCGGCGATCCTTGTCGGCTCGCTGTAGCCGACGAGAATGTCGCGCGGGTCGCGGCGTGGATCGACGCGGGAGACTTCGATCGGGTCGTACTTGACCGGCTTCGGCGGCACGAAGGTCTCGTAACGACGAGAAACGCGTACGAGGTTGCCGTGCGGCTCGATCTTCTCGGCGGCGGTGTAATGGCTGTGGCGAATCGCGTACGCGAGATCGGCCGTGCCGCGTCGCCTCAGAGCGACGCGATTCTCACCCGCTACGAGCTTGTCCGTGGGGATCGCGTAACGATGAGCTCCACGCGTCTTCGAGGTCGGCGAGATCTCGATCGTGTGGATGACCTTGCCGCCGATGAGGACGTCGATCTTCGCGTCGGTCTCCTGCGCACGCGCGCCGAAGTGCTGGGAGAGCGCGATGACCGCCGCTGCGGAAGCCTTGGTCGTTCCCCAGTGGATGCCGCGGCGCAGCGAAAGGAGTCCTTCCGCGACGAGTCGCGCGGTCGAGCTGTTCGCTTCGATGGCGTCGAGGGCGAGGAGCGCGTATGCGGTCGTCTCGACGTTCGAAGGATGTCCGACCGGGCGGTCCGCGAGAATGAGCGGAGCCGGCCGTACGCGTCGCGATCCGCTTTCGTTTCGTGGCGTCGGCACCGGCGGCGTTCCCGGCGCGCCGTCGATCGCGCGCACGCGAGTCTTGAGAAGCTCGGCGAGCTCCGCGGCGACCGCGTGACGACCGCGCGCTTTCTGCGCGAGGGTCGTCAGCGAGAGGGCGTACCCCGAGAGGCGATCACGGTAGCGGTAGAGCCGGTTGAGCGCTTCGGTCGACGTCGAGTTCGAGAGCGCGAGGGCGTAGGCAAGGAGCGCTTGACGATCCGTGTTGCTCTCTGCCGAAAGGAGGCTCGCCGCGCGCGAACGCGCGAGCTTCAAGCGGTCGGCTTGGACGCGGTAGCCCGCGAGTCGGCACTGCTCGAGAGCGAGGAGCGCGAGTGCAGTCATTTCCGCGTTCGAGCCTGCACTCTCGCGACCCCACCAGCCCCAGCCGCCCGAAGGACGCTGGAGGTTGAGAATCTTGACGATGCGGAGCGGGATCAGTCGCTTCAAGTTTGCTCGCAGATCTTCGCGAGGCGTACCGAGCCGGTCGAGCGCTTTCTGGAGCGCGATCGCCGGGAGGAATCCGCTGACCGTCTGCTCGACGCAGTGGTACGGGTAGTGACGCAGGTAGAGGACCGTGTCGAGAAGCGCGTCCGTGTAGTGCGGATAGATGTCGATCTGGACACCGTAGGCACCCGGCACGACGTTTTCGGGCAGCTCGTAGTCGTAGAGCGCCTCGTCGACAAGAAGACCTCCGGCGCCGCCGGCGTGCCGTTCGCCGAAGGGAAGGATCGGGATCTGCTGCTCGAGCGCGTCGGACTCTTCACCCGTCAGGGCCTCGAGCGTCAGGAGGCCCGCGCCGAGCGCGTCCTTCGACGCTGGCGGCGGCGCGAGCTCCCAGTGGACCGCGCGAGCTTCACCCGCGCCGACCTTGATGTTCGTATTGCCGAAGCCGCGAACGTCGATGCCCTTGCCTTCGAGCTCGACGCGAACCGTCTGCACGCTGTCGAGGTAGTTGTGCACGGGGCTCGCGACCTTGGTGCGGTCTTCTCGCGTGAGGAAGCGCGGAGTCTGAAGGCGTACGAGCATCTTCTTCGACGTGCGGAATGACGTGCCGCCTTCGCCGAAGAGCGTACCCTTCGTTGCGCCCGACGAGCTCACCTTCCAGCTCGTCAAGTTATCAGGGACCTCGAACTCGATCTTCGCTTGTCCCTTGCCGTCCGTGCGGACCGTCGGATTCCAGTAAGCGGTGTCCGCGAAGCGTCGGCGAATCTTCGGCGTCACGAGTGAGGCGTTGTCGCCTCCAGCGGCCTCGGCAGGTGGCGGCGGGGCTGCCAGATCAGGGCTTGCTTCGGGGATCGCGCCATCGATTGCGAGCTCGGCCGACTCTTTGAACACCAAACCTTCGTCGTCGTCACCGAAGGCGTCGTCGAAGTCGGCTTCCTTCTTGGCCTTCTCGAGACCCTTCTTGGCGTTGTCGTACTTTGCGCCTCCTCGTCGGCGACCCGGAGCACTTTTTCCCTTGCGACTCGCCGCAGAGGATCTCGGCTTGTCGGCGGGAGAAGGTCGTCCCCCGAACCCGCCGGGCGATGCCGCGGCGCCTCCGCCGGTCGCGGCACCGAGCTTGAGATTGCGATCGTTCTGTCGCTGTAATCTGGACTCGAGCCGATCTTCGCGAGCGACGTACTCGTCGAGAATCTCAGCCGCGACCGTAGCCGTCACGCCTTCGTAGCGGAAGGAGTAAGACGATCCGGTTCTCACGCCGCGTTGGCGTCGCTGATCGTAGAAGTACGGCTTGATCGAAGGGGTCACGTCGGGCGCGAGCTCGAGGATCGACTGATCGACGACTGCGATCGAGATTTCCGCTTCGACGGGACGACCGCTTTGATCGGTCGTCGTGACTTCGAGGCTGACCTTCTCGCCCGGTGCGACTTTCGGCTTCGACGCCTTGACCGCGACGTTGAGGAACTGGAGGACGATGATCTCGTCGCTCGCCTCGTAGAGCTTGTTGTCCGACGGAATTGCGATCGCGACGTGGATGTTCGGCGAGTACGCGCTCTCCATCTTCGCCTTGATCTCCTGGCTGTGCCCGGAGATCTCGATGACGCGATAGTCGATGACATTCGTTCCCTCGAACGTGAGTAGCGCGTGGCGCTTCGTCACGGGCGAGTTGACGTAGAGCGTCGCTTCTTCGCCTTGTCGGTAGACCGCCTTTCCGGCGAGCAGCCGCGCTTCCTTGCGCAGGTCTGGCTCATCGCCGGCGACGCGCAAGAGCGCACCGCCTTCGCACAGCGTTCCCGCGCGATCCTTCGTGCGGAAGACGACGCTGTACTCGCCCGGCTCCTCGATCGTCAAGGTCGTCTCGCCGAGCCCTTGACTCGTCTCGAAAGGAGTCTCTCGAACGACGTCGTCTGCGGCCTTGCCGGATGACTGCGCGCGTCGGCGTAACAGGACAACCTCACCCGATGCGTCAACGGGACGCGCGGACGCATCGATCGTGCGGAAGCTGATCGTCGCCTTGTCACCGGGTCGGTAGACCTTTCGGTGCGTCCGCGCGACGACGTAGATTCCCGCGCGGCTGACGATGACGTTGCCGCCGCCTTGGACGGTGATCTTCGAGAGGTCGGTCGCCTCGATCACGACGCGGTACGACTTCCCGATCGCGCCGTTCGGCGGGGCAAAGCGGAAGGGCAGTTTGCCGTTGTGATCGGTCGTACCCGTTCCCTGGGCGACGTAGCGGAAGCCTTCGACGCTGCGGTTCTCCTTCTCCTTGTTCTGGAAAAACCAACGGAACTCGTCGAAGCGCGAACGATCGAACTCGAAGGGGCCTTCGAAGACTTGGTACGAGACCGTCGCGCCGACGACGGGGGCGCCGAAGAGATACTCGGCGACGATCGAACCTTGAACCTCCTCGCCGGGGAGGTAGGTGGAGCGTGACGTGTCGAGGCGGACGGCGAACTCGGGTTTGCGATACTCCTCGACGCGGAACGTCGTCGCGAAGTCGAGATCCTTGTAGCGCACCGAGACTCGATACTCGCCGAGCGGTGGCTCGTCGGTGAGTTGGACAGACCCCGCGACCGTTCCGAACTCGCTCGCGGTGAGCGTCTGCTCGAAGAGGACGACGCCGAGCGGATTGACGATCTTGACGAAGGCCTTTTCACCCTCGCTCGACTCGTAGTTGCCCGCGACCGACTTGCGCAGGATCGCGCGAAATTGGACCTTCTGGTTCGGGCGGTAAAGCGGGCGATCCGTCGAGACGTGGGCCTTCGTCGTGTAGCCGTACGACGCGACGCCGTGGGCGATCGATCGGTCGACCGCGTACGAGTTGCCCTCGAGGCCCTCGCCGGGCGCCGCGATCGCCATGACGCGCACGTCGCTGAGATTCGACGAACGCGACCGATCGTGGACCCAGACTCCTTCGTCGTCCGTCTTGCCTTCTGCAGCGACGCCACTCCCGGTCGAGAGCAGGACGCGCGCGCCTTTCACCGGAATGCCGGTGCGTTCATCGAAGACCCAGACGAGCGTGCCACTCGCGGCGTGCTTCGTGACGAACGCGAGGTTCGAGCGGACGAGCAGCGTCGTCGCGAGGAGCGGGCCGCCACTGACCTGCGCGAGCTCTTCCGCGCCTGCTCCGCCCTCCGGCGGAATGTCCTCGACGGTGAGGATGTACGCGCCGACTTCCTTCGCTTCGAGCGGGAGCTCTCGGAGGCCTTTCTGCAGGCGAAAGGGGCGGAACTCGTCGATGTTCGCCTCCCACGTCTTCGTCGGCTCGACGACTCCGACGACGACGTTCTCGACGGCGGCGACGAAGTTTTTGCGGCGAAAGTACTCTTCGAGGTTGAGGCGGTAGGCCTTGAAGCGCAGGCGAGAGATGTTGCGACTCTCGATCTCGACGCGCCAGGCGCCTTCGGTCGTGAAGGACCGCGGCGTCGTGACCTTGAGGTGCTTGCGACGAAGCGCGCTGAGAGCCGAGCGCGCCTGATGGGCCTCGGGGTGTCTGCCGTACTGTACGACGAGCGACTCGTACTCGGTGATCGCCTCCTCGAGCAGATCGAGTCGGTGGTGGAGTGTCTGCGCGGTCAGGAGTCGAGACGAGGGAGCGAGACTCGATCGCGGGTACTTGCCGAAGAGCGTGCGCAGATGCGCGATCGCATCGGTGAGCGCCTTGCGACGGGCATCGTCCGTCTCGATCTTTCCGTTCGCGGGTGCCGGCGCTCCTTGGGGAAGCGCCATCTCGTAGAAGCGTCGGTAGACTTCGGGAGCGAGCGCGTCGAGTGGATGCTCGCGCAGGAACTGTGTCCAGACCGTGCGCGCTTCCTCGTTCTTCTTCTGAGCGCGCAGGTGTGCGCCCTTGTCGTACTGAGCGCGGATGATCGCTTGCTGGATGTTCGACCAGCGTTGATCGTTCGGGTACGTCCCGAGGAACTTCTTCCACGCGGCTTCGGCGGCGTCGAAGGCGTCGCGCGAGCGATGAAGCGTGGCGACGCGGAGGATCGCGTCGGGGCTCTTCGGGTCCTTCGGGAACTTTGTCGGGTAGGCTTCGAAGGCGGAGATCGCCGCGTCGATGTTCCCGTAGCTCGCGATAGCTTCCGCACGCGCGAAGGCGACGCTCGGAGCGTTCGCGTGCTGGGGAAAGCGTTCGAGGAATCGATCCCAGGCCTTCAGAGCCTCTGCGAAGCGCGCGCGCCGTTCCGAGTCGACCGAGCTGCGCCCGGCGATCTCGAGGCGGATGCGTCCGACGCGCTCGAGCGCGAGCGGTACCCAAGGGTGATCGCCGAGGGTCTTCTCGAGCTCCAGGAACTCCGCGATCGCTCCCGCCGGGTTGCCCGATCGGTAGAGACCTGTCGCGAGACTGAAGATCGCCTCTCCACGAAGCGTCGGCTCGAGCTGCGGAGGGGCGATGTCGCTCTTGACGCGACCGAGCAGGTAGCGGAGCTCCGCGACGGATTCGGCCGGCTTCGAGAGCTCGAGCAAGGAGCGAGCGACGCGAAAGTTGATCTCGCCCTGCCGACCCGCGGGAAGGTAGATCGCACGTGCCTTGCGGTAGTACTCGAGCGCCGTCGCGTAGTCGTGCTGGACGATCTCCTTCGGCAGCACCGAGTTCGGGTCCTGGACCTTGCGACCTTCGAAGGCCGGATCGGCGAGCATCAAGTAGTGCGCCGTGAGCTTCTCGAGGTAGCTGTCACCCGAGAGGAACTCGAGCCGCTCGATGTAGACGTGGCTGGCCGACTTGAAGTCTCGTTTCGCGAAGTAGAGCTCCGCGAGGAGCAGTCGCGCCCGAGTGATCCACGGATCCTTCGGATTCGTCCCGAGGTATTCGACGAGCGACTGCACCGCGTCGTCGCGCTTGCCCCCGAGCTCGAGCGCGCGAGCACGGAGGATCGTAGCCTCGGACGCGAACTCCGACCCCGGATACTGGTCGCGGATTTTTCCGAGCAGCGTAGCCGCCTGCTCGTACGACTTCGCCGCGAGCGTATCCCGCGCCGTGAGAAACTCCGACTCTGCTTCCGCAAAGACCGCAGACACTGCGAGAACCGACAATAGAGCGGCGAACGCCGACAGCGTGTTCCGAGAAGAACGCATGGGAGCAGTTCCTTCACCAAGACCTCAGGGGAGACCCGTCGCAGGGGTGCGACGGCAACCTTAGGCTACAGAACTTTATCGACCGGAACGAGCGGGGAAAGTTGCGGGATTCTGGGGTTTGTGGGGAAGTTCGAGAAGCCTACTCCCGCCCCGCCTCCGACTCCCGCATCTGCGCCGAGGCCCGGTCGAGGAACTTCCGCTCCTCCTTCGATAGGCTGCCCATGCCTTCGCTGCTGATCTTCTCGAGGAGCTCGTCGAGCCGGCGACGCATCTCGTGTTCTTCCTGAACTCTGCGGTCCTGCTCTTTGCGCTCTTTCTCGGCGCGGCGCTTCTCGAAGAAGGACGGTTTGCGTTCGCCGGTACCGCCGCCGCCGCCCCAGCCGCCGCCGCCGGCACCGCCGCCGGCACCGCCTTCGAGGCTCGTGTAGCCCTGCGAGAAGTCGTAGCCGAAGATGCCGCCTTCCTCTTCCATCTCGCCGTGCATCAGCTGCATGCGGGCCATCTTGGCTTCCATGAAGTGCATGATGCCACCGAGGAGGAAGATGAGCGAGAAGGCGTCGAGGACGGGGTGGTCGTGGCGCCAGTTCTCCCGGGTGAAGGCCATGATCAGCAGAATGCCACCGAGCACGAGCATGATGATCGCGGTGACGCGCGAGATGTTGAGCGTCGTCCAGAGCGATCCGGGCTCACTGCCCGTCCTCTTCCAGATCTTCGCGTGGAGGACGTTGCCTCCGTCGAGCGGCCAACACGGGAGCAGGTTGACGATCGTGAGAACGAGGTTCCAGAGAAAGAGGAACTGGAAGAGCAGGCTGAAGAACTGAACCTCACCCTCGTAGGGAATCACCGGCCAACCGGCGACGAGACAGACGATCAGTCCGATCAGACCGAGGCCGATGTTGACCACGGGGCCGGCGATCGCCACCCGGAAGCGGTTCTCGTGAGTCCGCGGATAGTCGCAGTAGGCGAGCCCGCCCAGTGGCCAAAGCATGATGCGTCGACAGTCCCCTCCCGCTCGTCGTGCGGCGATCGCGTGTCCGAACTCGTGGAGCAGGATCGAGAGAGTCAGCGAGATCGCAAAGGCGAAGAACCCGAGGACGGGTGAGATCTTGAAGACGAAACCCTCGGGCGGATCCTTCAGCGCAGCGTCGAGGAAACGCAACGCGAGGATGATGACGAGGATCAGGTGGAGGTGAATGTCGACTCCGTAAAGGCGGCCGAGGCGAAAGCCGTCTCTCAGAATCGATCGTTCGGAATGCATCGAGGCGACCTGGGCTCTTAGCTCAAGGACTCGAGAAAGTGCTTCATGCGACGCATGCCCTCCTCGAGGTTCTCGAGCGAGTTCGCGTAGGACAATCGTACGTAGCCGTCTCCGCACGGACCAAAGGAATTCCCCGCGAGGGTGGCGACGCCCGCCTCTTCCAGTAATCGGCTCGCGAAGTCGTCGGAGCTGAGTCCCGTTTCGCAAACGTTCGGAAAAGCGTAGAAGGCGCCGCGCGGCGTCACGCAGCTGATTCCCGGAAGTTCGTTGAGCGCCGCGACGAGCCAGTCGCGTCGCTTGCGGAACTCGTCGACCATCGTCGTCACAGAGTCTTGCGGACCGCAGAGGTCCGCGACGCCGGCGTGCTGATTGAATGTGCAGGCGCACGAGGCGATGTGGCGCCTACTATCTCCAGAGGACATCGGCGTCCCGCGGGAGAGGCGAACCTCGTGCTCCGGATCGAAGGTCGGAACGAGCGCCGAAGGCACGATCGCGTAGCCGAGTCGCCAGCCGGTCATCGAGTAGCTCTTCGAGAAGCCGTCGAGGACGATCGTGCGATCCGCCATGCCCTCGATCGAGACGATCGTCTCGAAGGGCGCGTCGTACGAGAAGTGGAGGTAGATCTCGTCGCTGAGAATGAGGAAATCGTGCTCGACGGATTCTTCGGCGATGACCTCGAGGTCTTCGCGCGTCAGCACACCGCCGGTCGGATTCTGCGGTGAGTTGATGATCACGAGCTTCGTCTTGTCGTTGACGAGGCTGCGGAACTCCTCCGGGTCGAAGCGGAAGTCGCGCTCTTCGCAGAGCGGCAGCGGTACCGCCGTGGCGCCGGCATGCGCGACGACCGAGCGATACGTCGGGAAGCCGGGATCGGGAAAGACGATCTCGTCGCCCTCACCCGCCAGCGCGTTGACCGTGTAGAAGAGGAGCGCCTTCGCGCCCGGTGCGACGATGACATCGTCCGCGACGAACGGACGTTCGCCCGACTCACCGAAGCGCAGCTCGGCGGCCTTCTGGGCGATCACCTTGCGCAGCTCGGGAAGGCCTTGCGAGGGGCCGTAGCCCGTGTGGCCGTTCTTGATCGCCCGAATTCCGGCATCCGCGATATGTTCGGGTGTCGGAAAGTCCGGTTGACCGATCTCGAGGTGGACCACGTCGAGCCCGCGTGCCTCGAGCTCGCGGGCACGCCGCAAGACCTCGAACGCCGACTCGCCGACCAGCTGTTCTGCACGAGGATGGATCATGTGGGTAATGATAGCGGTTTCGTTCGCGGACGCTACCCGCGGCACGACCTCGACTTGTGACAGGCTCCGACACTTCGTTCCTTGCAAGGGGACACATCTCGAAGCAAACTCTGCATCATCGCTCGACAATTCCTTCGAGGTCCGCCCGTCTTGAGCACGGAAGCTCCCGCAGAACAAGAATTCGCGACGAAGTGTGAACCGCTTCGGCTCGGCCCGAATCTCTCCATCTGGCCGCCGGTGGTGCTCGCGCCGATGGCGGGTGTGACGAATTATCCGTACCGGAAGATCTGCGACGGAATGGGCGCCGGGCTCTGCGTCAGCGAGATGGTCAGCTCCCGCGGAATCCTCGAGGGTCACCGCGGGACCTGGAAGCTTTGCCACTTCGGGAAGGAAGAGCGCCCGCGCTCGATCCAGATCTTCGGCTGCGACCCCGCTGCGATGGGCGAGTCGGCGAGGCGATTGATCGACGAGCTCGACGTCGACCACATCGACATCAACTTCGGTTGCCCCGTTCGCAAGCTCGTGTCGAAGGGCATGGGCGCCGCGGTTCCGGCCGACGCCGATCGCTGCCGCGCCGTCGTCCGCGAGGTCGTCCAGGCGTGCGATCCGATCCCCGTGACGATCAAGGTTCGGCTCGGGCTCGACGACGAGACTTTTACGTTCCACGACGCCGGGCGAATCGCCCAGGACGAAGGCTGCCAGTGGATCGCCGTCCACGGGCGCACCGCGAAGCAGATGTACTCGGGCCAGGCCCGTTGGGAGTACATCGCCGAGCTCAACGCGGAGCTCGATATTCCGGTTCTCGGGAACGGAGACATCTTCGACGCGTACGGAGGGGTACGCCGCATGATCGAGACCGGAGTTCCCGGGATCGTCATCGGGCGTGGCTGCCTCGGCAATCCGTGGCTCTTCCGCGATCTCAAGGCGATCTTCGACGGCAAGCCGCTACCCGGAAAGCCGCCGGTCGACGAGGTCGTGTCGGTCGTGCGCGAGCATTTCCAGCTGCTTCAAGAGCATTTCGGTGACTCGGAGCGCGCGGCGCTCCTGCGCATGCGGAAGTTCGGCGCTTGGTATGCGACCGACTTCTACGGCGCGGCGGGCTTCCGTCGACGTTTCAACACGGTCGAGTCGGCCTCGGAGCTCGACGGGATCCTCGACGATTGGCTCGAGGACGTGAAACGCCACGAAAGTCAGAAATCCTGAAAATCAGACGCGCGGAGCGAGACTCAGAGTCCAGTGAGGATCGTGTCGAGGCCGGAAGAGTCGGAGTTCGGAGTTCGGAGTTCGGAGTTCGGAGTTCGGAGTTCTGAGTTCGGAGTTCGGAGTTCGGAGTTCGGAGTTCGGAGTTCGGAG
>CAYZGY010000153.1:7251-12347 GCA_964478085.1 uncultured Planctomycetia bacterium | reverse complement strand
TGGACCGTCAGCAGCAAGAGGACGCGGTGGGGTTCGTAACCCGCTGACGAACGAAGATGCGCGGTACAGCGTCGGAGTCGCTCGGCCAGGAAGATCCTGTTGAGCAAGGCCTGAAATGCGACAAGGCCCGATCGATCAGCCCCGGAGTGCCGCGCGCGCCGCGTTGCGCCCGCACGCGCCGAGCACTCCCCCGCCGGGGTGTGCGCCGGCGCCGCAGAGGTAGAGGCCCGGCACAGGAGTTCGGTAATTCGCCCAACCACCGATCGGACGCTGGAAGAAGAGCTGACTCGGGGTCATCGCCCCGTGGAAGATGTTGCCTCCCGTCAGCGAAAACTCGCGCTCGAGGTCGAGCGGCGAGATCGGGTCCTTCGCGATCACCGAGCTTTTGAAGCCCGGCGCGTACTCGTCGAGGATGTCGATGCAGCGATCGGCGAAAGCGTCCTTCGCGTCGTCCCAAGTTCCCTCGGCGAGCTCGTACGGCGCGTACTGCACGAAGATCCCCATGACGTGCTGACCCGGGGGCGCGAGCGAGTCGTCGAGGACGGACGGAATCGTGCACTCGAGAATCGGATCGCTCGACGGCTTGCCCGCACGCGCGTCGTTGAAGGCTCTCTCGAGGTAGTCGAGCGTCGGCGAGATGTGAATCGTTCCGCGATGCTGCGGCCCGGGCTCGCTACTCGGTAGCGCGGTAAAATTCGGTAACTCCGAGAGGGCGAGATTGAGCTTGAAGGTCGCGCTCGAAAAATCGATCGCGCCAATCGATCGCGCGAACTCGTCCTCGAGCGTCCCGTCGGGAAGCATTCCGAGGAACGTTCGGCGCGGATCCGCCGATGAGAGAACGCTTCCAGCCTTCCACTCACGCCCATCCTCCGCGACGACTCCGCTGACGCGCCCACCTTCGACTCGGATCTCGCGCACGCTCGCGTCGGTGACGATCTCGACACCGAGATCTTTCGCCGACGACGCGATCGACTCGCTGAGCGCACCCATACCGCCTCGCACGTATCCCCAGACACCTCGCGCGCCATCGGTCTCGCCCATGACGTGGTGGAACAGCACGTAGGCCGTGCCGGGCATCTCGGGGCTCGCCATCGCCCCGATGATCGCGTCGGTCGCGAGAGTGACCTTGAGCTCCTCGCTCTCGAACCACTCGTCGAGCATCTGTCGTGCGCTGCCTGTCATCATCGACACGAATCGGTAGAGCTCGCTCCCCAGCTTGCGCGCCGAGAGCCCCAACTTGAGAAAGCTCCAAAGATCGCTCGGACGACTCGAGAGCGGATCGGGCGGAGCGCGATCGAGCGTCGGCTCGACGACCTCGACCATGCGCTCGAGCATCGCCTCGTACTTCGGCAACATCTCCGCGTCGCGTTCGCTGAACTTCGCCACCTCGCGTCGCGTCGCCTCCCGATCGGGGCCGAGGGTCAGCGAGCGGCCGTCGGGAAACGGCGAGAACGACGACGGATTGCGCGGCAACATCTCGAAACCGTAATCCTTGAGCCGAAGGTCACGGATAATGTCGGGACGCATGAGAGAGTTGACGTAGGCGAGCCTCGAGAAGCGAAAGCCGGGAACGACCTCCTCGGTGATCGAGCAACCTCCGACGATCGGACGACGCTCGAGCACGAGAACCTTGCGCCCCGCACGTGCCAAGTAGCAAGCCGCGACGAGGCCATTGTGCCCGGCGCCGATGACGATCGCGTCGTAAGAGATCACCATATCCCCTTTCGAACGGACAACCTACGAGGCCGCGAAAACCAGATCGTAACCCATCCACATGATCGCGAAATCGACGAGCATGTGACTCAGCCAGCCCGCGTACAGCGACTTTGTACGCTCGTACGTCCACGCCCAGATCGCCCCACCCAGAGCGACCGAGAGCGAGAAAAACACTGTCGCGGTCCAGAAGTGCTCTCGCGGAACGTACGCGTCGATGATGATCACGTGGTGCGCCATGAACCCGAGACTCGAAACCCAATTCGCATGCACGGGCCGCCAGATCCGACGGAGTTGGCGATACGCGAACCAACGCCAGTAGTACTCCTCCAGCAGGGAATGGATCACCGAGACGAACAGCGCGAGGAAGAGAAACTTCGGCAACGTGTTCATCCCGAGCCCGTCGAGCTTCTCGTCGAGGGCGTCGGGCGCCGAGGCGAGAATCGGGCTGTCGCGGAAGAACGCGTAGTAGCCTCCGAGAATCACCACGCAGATCGCGATTCCCGTCGCCCAGCCGAGACCGAACCCGCTGCGCGGTGCCAGGCGAATCGAACGCAACACGTTCTCTTTCTGAACGAAGATCACCCAGAGAAGCGGCGAGCCGAACTGGATGATCTTGCTGATCGTGTACGCCGGCAACATGCCGTCTTCGCCCGAGTACGACACGAAGTAGATCGACGCGGCGAAGGTCGGAAAGACCATCGCGAAGAGGAGGAAGATCTTGTCACGCGCTGGCATGATCGAAACGACGCGGGTCAGGCCTGAGTTCGGAGCGCGTCGACGAGGCGCTTCGCCTCGGCCTCGATCACATCCCACTCTTCCGCTTCGACGCGAGCGGTGGTGAAGAGCGCACTGCCGACGCCGTAGCCATCCGCGCCGGCATCCCGAAACGCGGAGATCGTGTCGGCGTCGATGCCTCCGGTCGGCATCATTCGGATGTGCGGCAGCGGTCCCTTGACGTCCTTGAGGTAGGAAGCCGAGAGACGGTGGCACGGAAAGACCTTCACGAGATCCGCTCCGAGCTCCCAAGCCTGGAAAATCTCTGTCGGCGTCAGCGCGCCGGGCATGATCGGCACCTTGCGTTCCTTGCAGGCGCCGATGACCTCGGGTACGAGCACGGGAGTCACGATGAAGCTCGCGCCGACACCGAGCGCCTGGTCGAGGTCATCGATCGAGCACACCGTGCCCGCGCCGACGTTGACCGTGTCGTCCGTCTCGTCGATCGCCGCGCGGATCGAATCGATAGCACCCGGCGAGTTCATCGTCACCTCGATATTCCGAACCCCACCACGGCACGCCGCCGCGACGAGCTCACGCACCGCAGCCCCGCCGAATCCACGCAAGATCGCGACGATCGGGGTCTCCTCGAAAACCTTCCAGTTGAACGCGCGCGCTTCGCTCACGACGCGACCTCTTCCATCGAAATCACGACCTTCCCGATCTGGCTCTGTGCCTCGAGATAATCGTGTGCCTTGCCCAGCTCTTGGAGCGGGAAGACTCGATCGACGATCGGTTTCAGCTCGCCGCGTTCCATCATCGAAAGAACGGTACGGAGCTCATCGCGCTTCCCCATCGTCGAGCCGAGAAGCGACTGACCGAGGAAGTACACCTGAGCGAGATTGACGCTCACTTCGGGTCCACCCGTCGTTCCGCAGAAAACGAGCCGACCGCCCTTCGAGAGGCAGGCGAGGTCTGTCTCCCAGTTCGGCGCGCCGACGTGATCGAAGACGACGTCGACTCCGCGACCGTCCGTCCACGCCTGCACGGCCTCGAGAACATCGCCGCCCCGGTAGTTAACGACCTCCTCGGCTCCTTGACGCTTCGCGTGCTCGAGTTTGGCCTCGGTGCTGGACGTCGCTAACACTCGCGCGCCGACGTTCGACGCGATCTGGATCGCAGCCGTCGAAACGCCCGACCCGGCGGCCTGGATCAAGACCTGCTCGCCGGGCCGTACCGCTGCACGCGCCACGAGCATGTGCCACGCCGTGATGTAGTTGATAGCGACGGCCGCAGCCTCCATGAAGCTCAGATTCGACGGCTTCGGGAGGCAGTTCCGCGCAGGAACCGCGATCTTCTCCGCCATCCCGCCGTCCCGATTCGCCCCGTAAAGACCGAACGACGTGCAGAGCTGCTCGTCACCGCGTTCACACACGCGGCAACTTCCGCAACCGCCACAAGGATAGACGACCACCTCGTCGCCGACCGAGAGCCCACTTCCTTCCGACGCCTCGAGGACGACACCCGCGGCATCGCTGCCGGGCACGAGCGGCAGAGGAAAAGGTCGCTTGCCGCCGAGTCGGACCCAGATGTCGAGATGATTGAGTCCGCAGGCTTGGACATCGATCAACGCATCGTCGGGACCTGGAATCGGATCCGGACGATTCTGCACACGGAGAACTTCGGGCCCTCCGTGCTGTTCCATCCAAACGGCTCTCATCATTCGCTCCGGCTACTCAGGTCGGCGTCGGTCGACGAGTGATCCAACGCGGATTCGCATTCTACGCGATGACACGCGGAAGGAATAGTCGATGGAGATGTGATCGTCGTCCGTCACCGAAAGCCGAGAGAACGTCACGTCGCGGCGACTCGCCGCGATACTCGATGTCCGTCCCGACGGCTCGACGCGCACTCCGCACCGGTGATGCGTGGAGCAACCCACCCTCACTCACTCGCCAGATTCCGCCCCTTGTCCTTCGCTCGGTAGAGCGCTTCATCTGCCGCGCGGTTCAGGATGTCGACGTCGCGTCCGTTCGTCGGAAATGATGCGACGCCGATCGAGATCGACAGATCGAGCTCATGCCCGTCCTGAACGAACGGCTTCTCGCGAATCGACTCACAGATCTGATTCGCGATCTCGAGACCGCCGGACGTATCACAGTCTTTGACATACGCGACGAACTCGTCGCCGCCGTAACGGCACGCCTGTCCGAGCGGATTGCAGATCTCGCCGATACGTTTCCCCGCTTCCGAGATGACGTACGCGCCCATCGAGTGACCGAAAGCGTCGTTCACTCCTTTGAGCCCGTCCATGTCCATCATCAAAACCGCGAGCGGCATCTCGCGGTTGACGGCCATCTGCAATGAGACGCGAAGCTCGTTGTAGAAGCGTCGCTTGACGACGAGTCCGGTGAGATCGTCTTGGAACAGGTAGCGATCGACCATCTCTCCACTCGCGCTCTCGACCTCGTCTTCGAGGGAGAACTTGAGGATGGTGTGACCGACGAAGATCTTGTCTCCGTCGACGATGTCGACCGTGCCGAGGATGGGCTGGTTGTTGACGAACGTTCCGTTCGTGCTCTTGAGGTCGGTGATCGAGTACTCGTCTCCCTGACCGTGTCGCTGGATCTTCGCGTGGACTCGGGAGATCTTCGAGTCGTGCAGGC
>CAYZGY010000153.1:0-7241 GCA_964478085.1 uncultured Planctomycetia bacterium | reverse complement strand
GGTCGGCATCGATCGTTCGTCCGATCGTGACGACGTCCTGCGTCAGGGGGACGCGCATACCGGTGTCGTTACCACGGAGAATCTGGAGGATCGCGCTCTTTCTCTCGAGCTTGAACTGACCCAGAAAACTCGCGTCGTACTCGGCGGTCTCCCCTTCGAATCCTCTGTTGGTGTCGGAATCGTAATTCGAACTCGACATCCCGCTTGATTACGCTCGTCCCCTATCTTGCGGCGATAACCCAGACATCGAAATTCTAACACATTGTCCCGCATCCGGCCGCTGACGCCAGACTCTGCTCAGTTCCGAAAAACGACCAGGCCACCGAGGGCCCTCTCGTCCACGCCCGGGACGGGGCCGTCCGGCCCGTTCCGATTCGGAACTCGCCCGATCCGCGTCTGGATCTTCTCCCCGGCTGCACTACAATACACGGCTTTCCTCCGCCCGCCCGGCAACCCCGCCCGCGCCCCTCTCACCGAAAAACCCGACCCTTGAAACCTCGCTCCCTCCTCGGCATCACTCTCGAGCTCATCCACACCGTTTCCGAGCCCGGCCCCTATCCTGCCGACGCCCGCGTCGGTCGATTCTTCCGCGAGCGCCGCTTTCTCGGAAGTAAGGACCGGCGCTTCATCGGCGATGCGACCTACGCGTGGCTGCGTCACCATCACCGTGGCCGCCTGCGCTGGGAGAACTGGAGCGGGTACAAGCACTGCGCGGAAGACCTTCGCACGCAGCTCTCCGAAGACCCGACGAGCATCCATCTGCTCGACATCCTCGCGATGGCCCACGACGAAAGATTCCCGTGGGACTTCCGCGATACGATCGGGGTCGCGAAAGAGCTTCTCGACGACGAGAAACGTTCGTTTCACGAGCTCGTCCGAGAAGCCACCGGCGGTGGCTTCCCCGGTGACGATGCCTGGCCCGAGGACCACGCCGAGCATTTCGGCGCGCGAGTGAGCCTCCCGAAGTGGAGCGCGAGTCGCGTCCTCGAGACCTACGGTGAAGAACGCGGCGAACGCATCGCGACGGCTCTCGCGGAGCCGGCTGCCGTCGACGTACGCGTCAACCTCCGTCGCGCGAAGCGCGAGAAGGTCCGCAAGAGCCTCTCGCGCGAGCTCGACCTTTCGATCGAGCCGACGCACTACAGCACCCTGGGTCTGCGAATCCCCGAGCGCAAAAACCTCACCGCGACGACGGCGAGCAAGAAGGGCTGGATCGAGGTTCAAGACGAAGGCAGCCAAGCCGTCATCCTCTCGACGGACGTTTCCGAAGGAATGACTGTCATCGACGCTTGTGCCGGCGGTGGCGGAAAAACCCTCGCGCTCGCCGACATACTTTTCCGCAACGACGAGAACCCCGGCCCTGACGAGACGACTCACAAGAGTCGCGTGCTTGCGTGCGACGTTGAGGTCAAGAAGCTTCACGAGCTTCGCCGTCGCGCAAAGGACGCTCGCCTTTCCGAGCAGATCGAGTACGTCCGCATTGGAAAGGAAGGCACACTCGAGTCGCTCTTACCCAAGTCTCACCTCGTGCTCGTCGACGCACCCTGCACGGGACTCGGCACGCTGCGCCGCAACCCCGAGCTCAAGATGCGTCACCAGGAAAGCGACGTCGCGGAGTTTCAGGAACTCCAGCTCTCGATCCTCGAGCGGTTCGCACCACTCGTTCGAGCGCGCGGCCGCCTCGTCTACGTCACGTGCTCGATCCTTCCCGAAGAGTGCGAGCAGGTCGCGGACGCGTTCGAGGCTGCCCACCCGGAGTTCGAGCCTTCGCCGTCGTACTGGGCCGGTCAGACGCTGCCGTCGGTCGCGATCGACGGCCACCGCGTCCGCCTCGATCCGTTGACGACCGAGACCGACGCGTTCTTCGTCGCGTCGTGGCGACGTTCAGCGACGTCGGACCAGGACCAAGTAACAGGCAAGAGCGAGCCAGAGACACGCTGAGGATCGAGCCGGGGCCGCTGACGCAGACCACAGTGAGAGATTCGGCGACGCAGCAGAAGGCTGATGAGAAGTACGCGCCAGCGCGTACAATTCTCTCGTGCCGGTTTCCACGCGCCTTCCTCCGAGTCTCGAACATCTCCCGGACGAGGTCCGCGAGCTCCTCGTGAGATGGCGGACGCGAGAGCGTCTCATCGCATGCGCGCAGGGTGCCGCGTGGATGCTGACGATCGGCATCGCCTCTTTTCTCGTCGCAATCGCGCTCGACCGGTTCACGATTCTCGAGACGGGTGCTCGTGTGGCGATTTCCCTCGCTGCACTCACCGTGACGCTCGTCACGGCTGTGGTGACCTTCGCGATACCACTGTTCAAGAGACGCGCGAACGTCGACATCGCTCGCCGGTTGGAGCGCCTGCAGCCCGACTTCGAGGGCGGCCTCCTCAGCCTCGTCGAGCTCTTCGACGCGCCCGCGAAAGAAAGATCGAGCTGCTCGCCCGCTCTTCTCGAAGATCTCGCCGAGCGCTGCGCCGCAAGGTGCTCGAGTGTCGACCTTTCCAGTGCGCTTCCGTGGCGACGCTCGCTGACGGCCGCCGTGAGTCTCGGCGTGACGATCCTTCTCCTCTCGACGCTCGCGATTCGCGACCGGAGCACGCTTTCCCAGCTCGGAGCACGATTCGCCCGGCCGACCGCGAATCTCACTCGCCCCTCGACGATTCGGCTCTTCCCGATCACGAACCCGCACGTAGTCGCGCGCGGCAGCGATCTCGACATCGTGTGGTCGGTCGATCGGGGAGACGTCGACAGCGCGATGGTCTTCGTCCGCGCAAGCGACAGCGGCGAGCAGACCTGGACCGAACTCGACGCTCGATACGAACCGAGTCGACAACGCTTCACACGGACCTTCTCCACCGTCGACCAGAGCTTCGAATACAAGATTCGTGCCGGCGACTTCGAGAGCGCGTCCTATCGGATCGAAGTGCGGGATCCGCCACGCCCGACATCGTACGAGGTCGAGTACCGCTTTCCGGAGTACACGGAGCTCCCGCCCCACACCGTGCAGCAGACACGTGCGGATCTCGTCGCGATTCGCGGAACGGTCGCGTCGGTTCGAATTCATACGAGTCTTCCTGCCACTCGCGCCGATGTGCGACTCGGAACGGACACGACCCTCGCGGCCAACGCTTCGTCTTCGCAGACTTTGCTGGTCGAAGGAGTCCCGATCGACCAGGACAATGAGCTGATCATCCGCGTCTTCGACGCCGACGACCTAACCCACGCCGAGGAGCTTCGCTATTCCGTCCGCGCGCTTCGAGATCGGGCTCCGACGGCTGCGATCGTTCGACCTCGCAAGGCCGAAGTCGACGTCGAGGTCGGCTCCGTTCTGCCGATTCAGTATCGCGTCGAGGACGACGTAGCGATCTCTTCGGTCGAGATTCTTCTCGGAAACCCCGAGAGCCCTGTGCGACGAGTCTCGATTTATTCGACCGACGAAGACTCTCCCCCGACAAAGCTCCTCGACGACGAGCACCCTCTCGCCATCGCGGACCTCCGCCTCCTGCCCGGGCAATCGGGCACGGTCACGATCGAGGCGCGTGACGGTCTCGGTCAATCGGCAAAGTCGAAGCCTCGTCGTCTCCGCATGGCCTATCCTCCGACCGCCCCCGAGGGTCGAGAGTGGCTCGATCGATTGCGACGACTCGACGAAGGCATCCGCCACCTGGCGAGCGAGTGGATGACGCTCGAGTCGAAGACCGACGCGACGAATCGGCCCGACGCCCGAAGCGAAACGCTCGAACGCGTCGTAGCGCTCCGCGTCTATGCAGTCCGCTGGGCGGACACCGCGGTCGAGCTCGGCGAGCGGATCGAGACGCCGAGCCCGCTCCGCACGACGCTCGGAGACCTCGGACTGACCTTGCAGAGATTCGCGAACGGGGAGGCCGCCGAGTATTGGGAGCGCGTCGTCTCGTCGACGCCCGACGGTCTCCCGGGTGCCGACGAGGACGCAGCCGATCGCTCCACGACTCACGCCCTCGCTCTGGAACGCCTCGGAGAGTTGCGAGCCAGCGTGTCATCGATCGTCATCGCCGAAGAGCTCGAAGAGAGCAGCGAGACCATACGCCTTCTCTCCTCGGATCTCTCCGGGCTTCTCGCGACGAGCTCGACGGGCCAAGATCTCACGCGAGCCGCGGGGCTTCGCGACTCCGCAGTAATGCTCGCCGCCGATCTCGTCGGGCTCGCCAATCGACACGAAGAGCATGCGAACGCAGAACGCTGGCGCAAGATTTCGAGCTCGGTCCTGACCTCGGTCGCCCAGGAGATCGACGCGGCACGTGCATCGAACGAGAGCGGCCAATCCGCCGCGAGCCGCGCTTCGATCGTGCTCGCGCGCGATGCGAGTCTCGATCGTCGCCTGCAGCTTCGAGTTCTTTGGGCGCAGGAAGAGCAGGAGTCGAGAGCTTCTCGACGCAGCCTCGCAGTCGACGAGTCACTCTTCGATCTTGCCGAGAAGTGGGCGAAGAGCTTCCGCGACGATGAGTCGTCGGCCGCACGAGAGCAAGCGAAGCAACGACTCCTGACTTCGCGCGATTTGTTCGCCTGGATCGACGAGACGATTCGAAAAACACAGTCATTCGAATACTCGGACTTCGAGTCTCTCGCGCTCCTTACCGCGATTCGTGCCGTCGTCGAAAACGCGCTGGAACAAGACCTCTCGCGCGAGAAGCAACCGACCCCAAGTCGCCACGAGGTCTTTGACCGTATCGCCGAGGTCTGCCGAGCGATCGAGCCCGTAATTCGGACGGGACACGCGATTCAATCGGTCGACTGGATCGCCACCGGCCAAGAGGACCTCGCCTGGAGAATGCGCGCCGCTGACGCTTCGCGTGCTCGACTCTGGGGAACGCTCACGCGAGCCCAACGCGACCTCACGAGCGCACTCGAGGACGAACGCCGCCGCACGGACGATCGATCCGCCGCCGTGGCGCATCTCGATCGAGCGCTCGGATCCGCACGTGAATCGCGGGCCGCTCTCGAACGTCCGGCGAGCACCGAGCAGCTCGGACTCGCGACCGACGCGGCGCAGTTGACCCTTCGCGAGCTTGAAGCTGCGAGGAGCGCGCTCGAGAACACTCAGAGAGAACACGTCGTAGCGGCTGAGAAGGCTCGTGAGTGGATCGCAGCGCAACGAGGCAGCATCGAGGAGCGACTCACACGTCTCGCCGACGAGCTCGAGTCACGCGCGAAGGACATCCGAAGCACTGCCACCGGAAAAGCGGCGAGCGATGCCAAGCTCGACGACGAGATCGACGCGTGGCTCATCGCGCAGGACGACACTTCGCACACGCTCCGCGACATCGTCCGCGAGATTCGCTCCGAAGCCGACGCGCTCGCCGATCGCGGGAGGCCTCCCGAGTCGATCGAGACTCTTCGTCGAAGCTCCCACGAGCTTACCGGAGCCCTCTCTTCCGAGCTCGTGCGCGCGAGCCGCGATCTCCGAGCTGCACGCACGACCGACCGCGAAGACAGAGTCCTGCTTTTCTCTTCGGCAGCCGACGCCCTCGCCGCCGCTGCAGACCGAATCCGCAAGATCAGAGAGGCTCTCGTGCTCCTTTCGAGCGAAGCTCTCCAGGCGCTCGACTCCGAAGAGTCTCGAGCGATGATCGAAGCCGCGCGAAAACTGGCCGAGAATCCGACCGACGACCCGAAGGTGCTTCGGGAACGTGCGACTGCGTTTCTCTCCGTCACGCGTCGCGCGCTCGAGGTTCTCGGGGCGCGGCTCGGCGACAGCATCGGAAAGCGTCAGCTCGTCGACCTTCTCGTCGCCGCACGCGAGAGATTCTACCAGTCGATCGCGCACGTCGACGGTGGACGCATCGCAGACGCCGCGGCATCGCTGCAGGCGGGGCTCACCCGACTCGACGCGGCAATTGCGCTCCTCGAGAAGCTCCGAGGGGAAGCGACCGAGTCGCTCGAGCGTGACACTTCGAATCCGAAAGACCCCGGGAACGACGAGAAGAAGAACGCCGCCGATCGCGAACGTCTCGCGGCCCTGGAAGCTGCACGCCGAGAGCTCGACAAGCTCCTCCAGTCTCAGGCTGCCGTTCAAGCAGCGAAGTCGATGCTCGATGAGCTGCTCGCCGATGAGAAGGCCGCGCAGGACCCCGAGCGCCGGCGCAAGGCGACTGAAGCGGCACAGGCAGCCGCCGACTCCCTCGAGAAGCAAATCGCCAGCGAGGAGAAGCTCCTCGAGATCGTCTCCTCGCTGCTCGCGATCGATCGCGACGGGCGAGCGATCACCGAAGAAGAGCGATACCTCGAAGAAGAGGCTCGCAAAATCGCGGCCGATCGGGATCGAGACGAAAGCGTCGAGCGACTGAGTGCAGAGCTCGCGCCGAGGCAGTCGAGTTTGCTGCTTCGATTCGCCGAGCTGTCCGAGAAGTTCGACCAGATCGGCTTCCAGGTCTCGCTCGTTCTTCCCGAGATCTTCACGGCTTTCCGGCGCGCCGCTGCGCATCGACACGGCACGGACGAGAGCCTCTCGGCCGCACGCACCTCGCTCGAGAACAAGGACGTCGAGAGCTCCGTCGAGCGACTCGAGCAAGCAAACCTCCGTCTCGGCGAGTTCTTCGCGCGTGTCGACGCGACCCGACGACGCACCCTCGAGGCGATCGCCGACCTTCGCGGCGGTGGCGGAGGTCGGGCGAATGCGGCGCTGCGAAACGCTCTCCGAAACGCTCAGGAGGCCGCCAAGCTCATCTCATCGGGTAAGATCGGCCAGGCACGCCAACGCCAAAGCGCCTCGCTCGCCGACCTGTCCGTCGCGCTCCGTGCGGTACGCAAGCACGCCGACGACATCGTTCTGCCCTCGGGTCCCGAAGGTGCGCTCCTCTCGAAACTACTCGAAGCGGAGGCCGCGAAGCACGGGCTCGTCTGGAACGTCGAGACGCGGGGCGAGGAGTTCGTCGAGACCGAGGTATCGGTCGACGATCTCGAGAAGGCCTTCGACATGCCGTACCCCGACGAGTTCCGCGACCTCGTTCGCCTCTACCTCCGTGCGCTTCGGGAGCAGCGATGAAACGAGCAGCGATACTCCAACTCCTGATCGTCTCGGCGATCCTCGCGCCGTGGGCGATCTCCCAAGACGACGCGAAGACGCAGCCTGCCGAGCAGAAAGCTCGAAAGCCGGCGCCGATCCGAGTTCCGGACTTTCGCGAGGTCTACAAGGACACCCCCGTCACGCGCGCGGTCGATCGCGGGCTCGCCTACCTTCGATCGAAACAGCTCGACGACGGAAGCTGGCTATC
>CAYZGY010000152.1:2265-12423 GCA_964478085.1 uncultured Planctomycetia bacterium | reverse complement strand
GATTCTTTCGCAGCCGGAATGGAAGAGTTGCGAGCCGTGGAAGGAGTTCGGGCGTCCGCGTCTCTTCTTCGCGATCAGCGCGGGGAACATGGACTCGATGATCAATCACTACACGGCGAATCGGAAGGTGCGCAACGACGACGCGTACTCGCCGGGTGGGAAGATCGGTCTGCGTCCCGATCGCGCGACGATGCCGTACTGTCAACGTGCGCGCGAGGCGTACAAGGGCGTGCCGATCATCGCGGGTGGTGTCGAGGCGAGCCTGCGTCGTCTCGCGCACTACGACTATTGGAGCGACAAGGTTCGCCGGTCGATTCTCTTCGACGCCAAGGCCGACATGGTTGTCTTTGGCATGGGCGAGTCGGCGATCGTCGAGGTCGCGCGCCGACTCGGTGCGGGCGATTCACTCGAGGAGATTCGCAAGATTCGCGGTGTCGCATACTCGCTCGGGAAGACGGGCACGCCGCCGACGGGAGAGGATGTCGTCGAGCTTCCTTCCTTCGAAGAAGTACGTGACGACAAGGTCGCCTTCGCCGAGGCGACGCGTCTGATTCACGTCGAGACGAATCCCTACAACGCCAAGACTCTGATTCAGAAGCACGGGGATCAGTGGGCCGTCTGCAATCCACCGCGACTGCCCGAGTCGCAGCAGCAGATGGACACGTTCTACGGCCTGCCGTACACGCGAAAAGCTCACCCGCGCTACAAGGATCCGATTCCTGCGTTCACCGTCGTCAAGGACTCCGTGACGATCATGCGCGGCTGCTTCGGCGGCTGCACGTACTGCTCGATCACGACGCACCAAGGTCGCATCATCCAGTCGCGCAGCAAGGACTCGATCGTCGGCGAGATCGCGTCGATGGGGGAGAGCAAGGAGTTCAAGGGGACGGTCAGCGACATCGGCGGTCCGACCGCGAACATGTACGAGATGCGCTGCAAGGATCCCGCGATCGAGGCGATCTGTAAGCGACTCTCGTGCGTCCATCCGAAGATCTGTCCGCTCCTCGACACGAGCCACGAAAAGCTCATCGACGTCATGCGTGAATCGCGCGAGCAGAAGGGCGTCAAGAAGGTGCTCGTCGCGAGCGGAGTGCGCATGGATCTCGCGCGTCTCGACGACGAGTACATGCGCGAGCTGACGACGCACCACGTCGGCGGCCACCTCAAGGTCGCTCAGGAGCACTCCGACGACACGACGCTCGACAAGATGAAGCGCCCCGAGCCGGGCACGTTTCAGGAGTTCGATCGCAAGTTCCGCGAGATCTCGAAGAGTAACGGCAAGAAGCAGTACATCATTCCGTACTTCATCTCGTCGCACCCGGGCAGCGACATCCACGCGATGATCGACCTCGCGGTCTTCCTCAAGCGCAACGGCTACAAGCCTGAGCAGGTGCAGGACTTCATTCCTGCGCCGTTCGACATCGCCGCTTGCATGTACCACACGGGACTCGATCCCTTCACCAAGAAGCCCGTCGCCGTCGCGAAGAAGATGCGCGATCGCAAAGCGCAGCGTGCATTGATGCAGTTCTTTCAACCCGAGAACTACTTCGCCGTGCGCAAGGCGCTCATCGACGCGGGTCGGTCGGATCTCATCGGTAGTGGTTGCGACGCGCTCATTCCGGACAAGCCGCCAAAGGAGGCGCTCGACGCTCGACGCGAGCGCGCAGCGTACGAGGCCCGCAGCGGTGATCACGTACACTCCGAAGCACGTCGACCCAAGTCGGCCGGGTATCGACCGGGACGTCGCGGCGCGGGTCGTCGACGGCGAAAACGAGACTGACAGAGACTCGTTCCATGCGAGAGCCGCTGATCGCGATCGTGGTTCTCGTCGTCGCTTACCTAACATTGGCGAGTTTCAGCGACGAAGAGCTCGGGCGAATCGACCGCTTGGACGCCGAATCGACTTCTTCAACGGGCTGCTAAGCGGGCTCGAGCCGAAAGACGTTCGTCTCGTCGTGAGACTGCTCGATTCGAGCGATCCCGAGGCACGGCATCACGCACTCCGTGTGGTGTGGAACGCCTCGCACGAGTTCATGGTCGAGCTTCTCCTTCGAGAGGGCTGGCGAGACACCGAGGTGCAGGTCGATCAGCTGGCGAGCGTGTTCGCGATTCACCGTGTCCCGGAATCGGTCGAGAAGGGCTGGTGCGTGTTTTTCGAGCGCGTTCTCGAGAAGTATGATGGACCCGAGTCCCGTCGAGAGCGTGCGCGCGCCATCTTGGCGGAAACCTGCGGGAACTGACGAAACCTCCTCGGAGCTCCGAGCATGCGAAAGCCCGTGATCGTGACTCTCGGCCTCGCCGCGATCGGCGTCCTGGCTTTCGTCGGGTGGCGACGCGCGCGTGACGGAGCGTACGATCTCGAGCTCGTGCACGCGATTTCGGGAGCGAACGACGCCGAACGCCACCGGGCGATTCGCCGGCTCGCCGGGCGCAATCCGTCGGCGCTCGTCGACGAGCTCCATCGCCTCGCCAGGTTTCAAGGCGAAGAGCCGAGCCGTGTTTGGATCGACTGCATGCGCGCGGTGTCGATGAACTGTCCCCGCGTCATCGGGCCCTTGGTCGCGGCATGTGGTGACGCCGACACGATCTTTCGCGTCGACGACGGCGTCGCCGAGGCGTTCTACGCGCGCGATCGCGAGACGTCGGACGAGTGGGAGCGCAAGTTCGCGCGTGCGATGGCCGAGCTGCTCGAGACGACCTCGGGCCCCGGTCGCGAGTTTCTTTGGACTTTCCTCGAGCTCTGCGAGGACAGCCACCGTGCGCCGGCGATGATGAAGATCGTCGGCTCGAAGGAGTACAAGGAGCACGAACGCCGTCGTGCCGCGGTCGAGCTTTCGCAGTCCGTGCAGTTCGGCGTCGACGACGACCTCGAGCCGCTCGCCGCGCAATTGCGAGACGTGATTCGATCCGAGAGCGGCCTCTTGAAGGGGCTCTGCCTCGAGCTCGTGCAGATTTTCGGCTTTCTCGAGTCGAACGACGCGGCCGTCCTCGTCGAGCTGCTTCGCTCGACCGATGTGAACAACCGTCGATCGGGGCTCCGAGTGCTCTCGCGAGTCCAGCCGGAGTTCAAGATCGGACTCCTGATGCAGGAGGGCTGGCGTGACACGAAGGTGAGCGCCGAGGAGATCGCCGAGGCTCTGACGATCGAGCTCCGTGGGGGAACGGCGAAAGATTGTTGGTGCGAGTATTTCCGATCCGCGATCGATGAGTACAATGGTCCGGCAGCCGAGAAGCAGCGCGCCTACACGATTTGGGAGAAGAACTGCGGTGACTGATCGAGCCTATCTCGTTCTCGTGGCGACCGTGATCACGACCTCCTCGTTCGCAGCAGACAAGGATGCTCCGAAGAAGAAAGCACAGTACGAGAGCGGCGACATTCGCATCGTCGTGCCGAGTCCCGACGAGAAGGTGCGGGAGAAGTTCTCGAAGAAGGACGCGCTCGACTACATCGAACGTGGCGCCATCGCGTGGTCGGAGAAGCGCGGCTGTGTGACGTGTCATACGAACGGCGCGTACCTGCAGCTTCGTCCGGCGCTCACACCGACGCTCGGGCCGCCGTCGGAGAGAGTTCGCAAGACCTTCGTCGAGCAGCTTCGAAAGTTCGAGAAGATGTCCGCCGACAAGAAGCGATCCGGACTCAATCCCACTCAGATCGCGTACGTCGCAAATGGCCTCACGGCGTGGGATCGCCACGTGACGAAGAAGCAGTCTCCCGAGGCGAAGCAGGCACTCGTCGAGATGATGGAAGCTCAGGCGGAGAACGGCTCCTTCAGCAACCTCGGTTGCTGGCCGCCACTCGAGTCGAGCGAGTACCACGGTGCGACCGTCGCGGCGATGGCGCTCGCGAACGCGCTCGATTTCGCGAAGAATGCCGACACGGCGACGAAGGCGAAGATCGAGAAGCTCGAGAAGTACCTGCGCGAGACGAAGCCACCGCACGACTACGGCAAGGCGCTCCTTCTCTGGACGGCCGCTCGTGTTCCGGGACTCATCGATGATGCGAAAAAGAACGCGCTCATCGATCGTCTCTTCGCACTACAACGGTCGGACGGCGGCTGGTCCCTCCACGGCTTCGCCTCTCCCGAAGCTTGGGGCGACGGATCACGTGCCAAGCGCATCCGCAAGCAGCCGGAATTCGAGACGAAACCGAGCGACGGTCATCAGACGGGCCTCTGCGTCCTGGTCCTGCGCGAGGCGGGTGTGCCGGCCGATGATCCGCGTATCCGCCGTGCTTGCGACTGGCTTCTGAAGAATCAGCGCGAGTCGGGCCGTTGGTGGACTCGATCTCTCAACAACGATCGCTTCCACTACATCTCCTACACGTCGACGCTCTATCCCATCGCCGCGCTCCACTCCTGCGGACTTCTCTCTGAGTAGCAGGGGGTCGCTCACCGCAGGTACTCCAGACTGACCAGGTAAAGCTCTCGGGCGTTCTCCACGACCTCTCCACCCTAGGGCTCCCATGCGAGCGCGTCTGCTCGCCATGGCGTTTGGGGGCAAACCCGGACTGTTTTGACCGACAGAGTGGCGTGCACGGGGAGTGTCTCATGGGGCGTGAATTCTCGTCTTCTTGCGTGCGAGGTCACCTCTGGATCGTCTTGATCTCAGTGGTCTTCGCGGTCGTCTTCTCGGGGTGTAACAGCGGAAGCTCGAGCCGTGCGCCGGCTGGAGTCCTGGCCGAAGTGCGCGGCGACGGTCGCCAAGTCGGTGCAAGGCGCGACCGTCGAAGCGCTCGACGGACGGCTTCGTGCCGCTTCGCTCGACGATCATCGTTCGTGACGTCGAGGTCGTCGATCAGGAGTCGGGTCAATCCCGCTTCCGGGTGACGACCGCAAACGACGGAACCTTCTCGGTCGACGTCTTGCCGCTCGGAGCGTTCACGGTCCGTGTCGACGCGACCACGACGACCGATTCCACTAGCGTGAAGCCGCGCGACTGCCCCTCGAGACTCCTCGCCCGGGCAAAGTGCTTCGCGTTCATGAATCTCTCTTCCCGTCTCTGCGCTCGTCCCCGGATCGATCTCCGTCCGTGGATGTCCCAGCGAATTCGTGCCCGATTTCGCGATTCGCCTCCGAGCGTTCGTTGCAACGACTTAGGTGAAACCGCCAGTTTTTTCCCACGGACGGGAGCTGTCGGAGTGACAATCCTTGTCGTCCGGATTTGTCACTACTCGCTTATCGGTAATTCCTGCGGACAGGAACCGAAGCCCGTCTCGATGCGAACAGGAGGCCTCTCATGCGACGTCGTCCCATCACTCTCCCTTTCTCGTTCGTCTTGCTCGCGGTGGTCGCCGGTTGTGTCGCAATCGCGCAACCTTCCGGATCGAATCCCGCCGTCGGCAGTCTTCAGAAATGGACGAAGGGTAAGGGCTGGGGCTGGGTTTGGGGAAAGGACGACGAGGTCGGTGCGCTCAACGAGATGACCGATGCCTCACGTCTCGCGGCGTTGCGTATGGCGAGTTCGGGCAAGGTCTACGATCTCGGCGTCACCTACGACCGCACGTCGTACAAGTGGCCCGGCCACAGTCCGGGGGAGATCATCTCTTTTCGCACTCCCGAGGGCGTCAAGAGACAGAAGGATATCGAGGGCGTCGTGACCGACAACCCATCGAAAACCGCTTGGCACAGCTGCGCGCTCTTCGTCAACGACAATGTCGCGACGCAGATCGATGGGCTCGCGCATGCGACCGAAGGGGACGACGATCATTGGTACAACGGGTTCACCGAGAAGGAGTGGGGCGGTAATTGGGGACCGCGCAAGTGTGACGCCGCGACGATCCCCCCGATCATCGCGCGTGGGGTCGTCATCGACGTCGCCGGTGCGAAAGGGGTCGACGCGCTGCCTTCGAACTACGAGATCACCGTCGCCGATCTCGAAACCGCGCTCGCGAAGCAGAAGATCGAGCTTCGCGGGGGCGATGTCGTCTTGATTCGAACCGGAACGCTTCGTTACTGGGGCGAGGCGGGATCCGACCACGACAAGATCGACGAGCACGACTCCGCCGGCATCGGAATGGCCGCGGCCAAGTGGCTCGTCGAGCAGCACGGCGCGATGATGATCGGTGCGGACACGAGTGGCGCGGAGTACAAGCCGACTGCGGCCGACACGAAGGCCTACCGCGAAAAGTACGGATCGTTCATGCCGGTCCACAACTACCTCCTGATCGAGCAGGGAGTTCACATCGCCGAGTTTCACAACCTCGAGCAGCTCGCGAAGGACGAAGTCTGGGAGTTCTGCTACATCTGCACGGTGAACCGAATCCGCGGAACGACGGCGGGATTCGCCCTGAGTCCGCTCGCGATTCCCTGAGTCGCCGCGACGATTCGAGGCTGCGCACGCCCCGGTCGATTCTCCGCAAGCGGAGGTCCTCGCACGGTTTGTTTCACTACCAGACGACAGCCGGCACCATCGGGTGCGGTGGTCACAAAGCCGGGCTTCCTTCGTCAACTCGAGACCCTTCGAGAAGATCTGTCACAACCGGGAAGTGACCCGGTATAAGAACGGAGTGAGTCACGTATCCTCGGACCGGTGGGTCGGTCCGCGGAGATTCTTGCGGTCTGAGAGTTTCTGAGGAAGTCTTCGGTTTGAAAGCCACGACCTGTCTCGGTGCCCTTCTGTCGACCTTGGGTCTTTTCGGCTTCGTCCATGCGCAAGATGACTGTGTCTACGAATTCGGCGCACCTTCTTCGTTTCTGATCTCGCTCGGGATCGAGCTTTCGACGGAGAACGGCCTCGATCTCAACGACGACGGCGATCCGGACAACGTCCTCGGGCAGGTCCTCGGGCAGGTCCTCGGGCAGGTCCTCGGGACTCTCGCGCAAGTCGCGAATTTTGAGCCGAACGACGCCTTGGAGGAGGCGATTCTCGAAGGCTCTTTGACGATCGGGGCCGACTGGCCCGGCTTCTCGGGCGGAGTTCCCGACGACGCCGAGAACGTTCGAACTGACTTCTTTCTTCTCGAAGGCACGGACGAGGACCCCGCGACTCGCGACGAGTTCTTGGTGGATGTGGCGTTCTCTCCCGACGGGAGATAGGTCGGTGCGATCACGGGCGGAGAGATCGACGGCGGCGACTGGCGTGCCGACGGCGGAAGTATCCCGATCGTCTTTCCCCTCGTCGTTCCGCCGCAGTTTCCGTTGCAGGTCGCACACGCGGAGGGGCAGATCGGCGAAGGTGCGAAAGGCGTGACTCTCTCGGACGTCCTGATCCACGGCTCGGTGCTGCAGCGACGTGATCGCCGCCGTGAACGATCTTCTTCAGTCGGACACCTGCGACTGCCTCGGGCTCGATGAGGACTTGATCTTCTTGGATGAGAATCTCGGGAGCTACCGATGCGGATCGATGCCGGAGCATACCTGCGACGAAGGCGACATCTGCGCGAACATCGCGCAGTTCTGCGCCGTGTTCGTCACCGCGGTGAAGCCGGACGTCGACACGGACGGCGACGGGGAGCCCGAGTCGATCAGCCTCTCGGTTCGCGCGGAACTCGTCGGTACGGCGATCCTCGGCTTCGACGGAGAAGTCCCCGATCCGGCCGAGTGCGATGAACGGAACGTGTTCCACCGCGGCGACACGAGCGACGACGGCACGATGGATCTTTCCGACGGCGTCGCGATCTTAGGCTTCCTCTTTCTCGGGAGCTCCGCGCCCGGATGTCTCGAGACGGCGGACGTCAACAACAGCGGTGGTGTCGACATCTCGGACGGCATCGCCGTGCTCAACAACCTCTTTCTCTCGGGCGCACCGCCGGAAGATCCGGGAACTCCACCCGCACCGTGTGGGCCGGATCCCGACGAACCGGGCTCAGCCGGAGATATCGGCTGCGACGCTGACTCGAGTTGCGACTGATCCCACGACGGACTCAGTCGATTTCGAGCCCCGAGCCTCGCAAGACGGTCTCCTGAACCGCCAGATCATGTGACGGCGGGAATCTGTGTTTCTCCTCGCCACGGACGATCTTGGCGAGATCGGCCGCATCATCGACGTAACGAACGTAGCGCGGCATCGAGACATCTTGGTAACCCTTCTCGAACTCGCCGCGTTTCTTCGACAGGGCGACGCGAACCTTCGGCGAGTCGTGAGGTTGGATGTGAAAGGTCCCTTCGGTCCCGCAGACGACGAGGTGGCGTCGCGCGAATCCCTCGACCTCGATGGCAGCCGACTTCACGGTCGCGGTCGCCTTCGGGTATTCGAGGACGGCGAGCATGTTATCGACGAGGCCGTCGTCGTGTGCGCCCGACGAGCGTGGAAAGGCCGTCACCTTGTCCGGCGTGCCGAGTACGCCGACGACCAGGTCGACGATGTGGCAACCGAGCTCGAAGAGAATGCCACCCGGGTACTCCGCGAGGCCCTTTCTCGTTCCCGCACCGACGACTTTGCTCATCACCGCGTGAACTTCGAAGATCTCGCCGAGCCATCCGAAGCCCAAGAACTGGCGAAGCAGATGGACCGCGGGATTGTAACGGTACATGTAGCCCATTTGGACGCAGAGCTTCTTGCGTTCCGCTTTCGTGAGGATGCGACGAAAGTGCGAGAGTGACTCGCCGGCGGGTTTGTCGAGGTGGATATGCATCCCTGCATCGATGCAGGCCTCGGCGTTCTCGAGCAAATCGCGGACCTCGGTCTCGACGGCGACGACCTGGAGTCCGTCGACGTTGAGCAGCTGCTCGCGTGTGAGAAACGGCAGGCCTTCGTAGGTCTTGGAGCGCTGCGCCGCTGCACGAAGTTTGTCGTTCGTTTCGACGACGCCGACGACCTCGTACTCGTCCGAACGACGATAGGCATCCATCTTTCCACGTGCGTGCGCATGTCCGACGCCGATCTGTCCGACCTTGATTCTCTTCTTTGGCCGCGGCGTGGTCACAGGGTCGCCGAGCGCAGCCTGCGCGATTCCAGCCGTCGCCGCGAGGGCCGCTGACCGGCGAAGGAAGTTTCGGCGAGTGTTCGAGGTCGACATGGAGAGCTCCTGGTGCTTGGCAAGTCGTGATGCGAGCGATACGCTCGTATCAGCCGCTTTTCATTGGGTCCGAAAGGGTATGCGACGCGATCGATCGGTTCTCACGTTTCCGACGACGGTGGTCCTTTGGATTTGCTGCATGGCGACCGAGATCGCCTTCGCGCAGTCGTATCTCGAGACCGTGCGTCCCGGCGGCAAGCTATCCAGCGAGCTTGCCTCCGTCCGCCTCGACAAGATCGAGTCCGGCAGTGACGAAGCGTTCCTTCGTTGTGCGGTCTACTGTACCCGACGACTGTCGGACATCGAGACCGCGATCCTCGAGCTGGGAGGAGTTCGCATCAATGCGTGGGCTTGGATACCTCCCGTCGCCGGTCGGCATCCGTACGGATTTCACGTGGCGCGCGTCTACGAGCGTGGTTGGCGTGTGCTCGAGGCCGACGCATGCGTCGTGCGAGTGACCTCGATCGAAGATGTCGCCTGGCCGGAGAACGATGTGACGGCCGAACATGTCGGATTACGAAGAGTTCATGCGGGCGGCACGCTACCGGGAAGAACGGGGAAGGGAGTCAAGGTCGCTGTTCTCGATTCGGGCTTCGACCTCGACCATCCAGATCTGCCGACACCGATCGAGGCCTGGGACGTGACGGACGGCGAGTCGATCGAGGAGTGGGGCGAGGATGTCCGAAACGTCGTGACACCTCACGGTACTCACGTCGCCGGGATCGTTGCGGGCAACGGATCTCTCTCGAACGGACAGTATCGAGGAGCTGCCCCGGACGTCTCTCTCTACCTCTACAAGGTCGGACGTGATAGCGACGGCGCGTCTCCGATCGAAGGAGTCCTCTTCGCGATTCTTCGCGCGATCGAGGTGGGCTGTCGAGTGATCAACTACAGCTACGGTCAGATCAGTCGATTCGTCGACGGTACGGGACCGATCGCGCAGGCCTTCGACGCCGCTTTCGCCGAAGGCGTCGTTTGTGTCTCGTCGGCGGGCAATGAGGGAACCGGAGCACGACACGCCGAGTTTCGCGTGCCGCGGAGCTCGGAGACCGGGGACGCGCGATATCGTTTTCAAGTCGCTCAGTCCGGGGAGGAGCGTGAGATCGAGTTCTATCTCGTTTGGAGCGACGGCCCCAGGCCCCCCCACCACCCGGAGACCGGGTGCGGGACAGGAACCCCACCACCCCACCACCTACGATGGC
>CAYZGY010000152.1:0-2255 GCA_964478085.1 uncultured Planctomycetia bacterium | reverse complement strand
AACCCTCCGAGGAGCTCGTTCTCGATGCGTTCGACGCCAACGAGCGTGGGACACGATCGAAGATCTACACCGCTCGGTTCCCGCACGATCATCGGATCTTCGATCGGCGATCTCTGAGGTTCTCGGTCTCGAATCATTCGAAAGATCACGATGTCGTCGCGCAGCTCTATCCGCGAAACCGCGCGGCGTTCTTCACCGGAGGGTCTTCGTCGAAGGCTACCGTCACGAGCCCTGCGTTGGCCGATACCGCCATCGCCGTCGGGAACTGGGTTCTGCGTGAATCGTGGGTGGACTTCCGCGGCGTCGAGCATTCGGGAGATCGAGTCGGAATCCACCCGACGAGCTCGCAGGGGCCGCGCATCGACGGTCTCATCAAACCGGAAATCGTCGCGCCGGGATCGGTAATCATCGCTCCGAAGGACGGGGACTACCAGCCGTCCGACCTCGAGCCGTTCTGCATCGACAACGACGGCATCGGACTCGACGGATCCGGGCCGGCCGACTACTTCCTGGCGTCAGGAACGAGCCAGTCGGGTCCCGTGGTCGCCGGGATCGCGGCTCTCCTCTTCGAGGAGAAGCCCGAGGCGGATCCTCGCGAGGTTCGCAACGCGATCATTCTTTCGGGCTCAAGAGTCGACTCGCCGGACGGTGTTCGTGGCTTCGGACTCGTCGACGCCGAGCGGGCGCTCGAACTGCTTCGCGAAGGTGTCCCGATCGAGTGCGAGCTCGGGCGTCGTAGCTCGAGAGATTGCGATCGAAACGGCGTACCCGACGAGTGCGAACTCGCGGAGGGCTTCGCGACCGACAGTAACGACAACGGATTCCTCGACGTCTGCGATCAGCCGTTCCATCGCGGTGACGCGAATGGCGACGGGCTTCTCGACGTCTCCGACAGCGTCACGATCTTCGGCTTCCTCTTCCTCGGTGCCGCCGAGCTCGATTGCATCGAGGCCGCGGACGGGAACTCGGACGGCGGCCTCGATGTGACCGACGGCATCGACGTCCTCAACTTCCTGTTTCGCGGTGGAGCGACGCCGCCGTTTCCCGGTCCTCCGGGCGAGCCCTGTGGATCGAACGCGGACGAGGTTGGATTTCTCGGCTGCGCGCGTTACGTTCCTTGTGAGGAGTGATGCGTGAGAACGAACCTGTGACGAATCGCGAACAAGATCTGAGCAGCGAGAAGCTCGACGAGCGTCTCTCCGAGCCTACCGAGCGACTCATCGAGCTCATGCGTCGTCTGGATGGAGACCTGATCATCCTCGGTGTCGCCGGCAAGATGGGAGTCACACTCGCGCTCGCTGCTCGGCGCGCGTGTGACGAAGCCGGCGACTCGAAACGTGTCATCGGAGTTTCTCGCTTTTCCGACGAACGTGCGCGAAAGACGCTCGAGGACCGCGGTGTCGAGACGGTCGCTTGCGACCTTCTCGACGCGCGTGCGGTCGCGGCCCTGCCGAACACCGAGAACGTCGTCTTCATGGCCGGAAAGAAGTTCGGCACGGAGGGCGCTCCCGCGGAGACTTGGGCAGCCAATGTCGTCGTGCCGATGAACGTCGCGTCGCATTTCACCGCGAGTCGCGTCGTCGCGTTCTCGACAGGTTGCGTCTACGCGCTGACGGTTCCCGATTCGGGCGGATCGACGGAGGACGACCCCCCGGATCCTGTCGGTGAGTACGCGCAATCGTGTCTCGGGCGCGAGCGAGTCTTCGAGCACTTCAGTGCGCGAAATGGTCAACCGCTCGTTCTCTTTCGACTCAACTACGCGATCGACTTGCGGTACGGCGTTCTGCACGACATCGCGCGATCGATCCAGAGGGGGGAGGAGGTGAATCTCTCGGTCGGATACTTCAACTGCATCTCGCAGAGAGAAGCAAACGAGTGGGCGCTCCTCGCGCTCGAGCACGGCTTGATCGGCGGACGAACGCTCAACGTGACCGGCGCCGAGATTCACTCGGTTCGAGAGGTCGCGGAGGCGCTCGGGCAGCGCATGAATCGAGAGGTGCGCTTCTCGGGTGAGCCTGGACGTCGGTGCTATCTGAGCAACACGCGACTTGCACGGGAGCTTTTCGGCGAGCCGACTACGTCGATCGAAGAGCTCGTCGAGAGTACGGCGTGGTGGGTCTCGAACGGCGGCGAATCGCTCGGCAAGCCGACGCACTTCGAGGTTTCGGACGGAAAGTTCTGACCCTGCTGCGGGTTTCGACTACCAGGAACTCGACCCTACCAGCCCCCAAAAGCGAGCTCGAGCGCAGCGTCGA
>CAYZGY010000151.1:0-12426 GCA_964478085.1 uncultured Planctomycetia bacterium | reverse complement strand
GTGTACGACCGCACATGTACGCGAGCGGGATGATCTCGATGATCTCGCGGTCGATGTAGCGCTGTACTTGATCGTATCCGAGGATGTCGTTGAGCGCGTCGTAGAGCGGCCGCAGGTACGGATTGATCTTCGCCTGAAAGTCCCCGGGAAGGAAACCGAGCTTCTCACCGGCTTCGACCGCCGGACGACAGAGAATCAGCTTGCGGAACTGACCGGCACGCAAACCGTTCACCGCCATGCGCACGGAGATGTTGTTCTTGCCTGTTCGGGCATGCCCGATGAAAAAGACGACCTCGTTGCTGATGATCGACTCGATGTAGACCGCCTGTCCTTCGGAGCGCGAGAGGCCTCGGATCGTGGCCTTCTCCTCCGAGGTCAATCGAGTCTCCTTCGGGCCTCCTTTCGAGTCGCTGCCCTTCGACGAGCCCTCCTCATCGACACGAGCCTTTGTCGCCTCCTCGACGCGGATCGCCTCGAGCTGCTGCTCGACGTAGAGATCGGGGATGTCCTGGCCGATCCGCAGCATCGAGATCATGCGGCTGAGGATGCCCTCGGCGTGCTTGACCGGTGCGTCGTCGCCCTCGAGCCGCACGACGCCGCTACGCGCAGCGATCTGCACGTCGAGAGCATCGCGAATCAGCTTGAGATTCGCGTCAGACGAGCCGAAGAGCGCGAGGGCCTCTTCTTGTGATGCGACTTCGAGTGTTCGTTCCATGATGTTTCGATCTGCGGAGTTGATGATGACGTCAGGCCCAAAGGAGCAAACACCAGAAGAGAAAGCTGCTGAAGACGAAGCTGTCGATCAGGTCGAGAAACCCGCCGAACTCCGGGAGCAACGTTCCCGAGTCTTTGACGCCGTAATACCGCTTCAGGAGAGACTCCGCCAAATCGCCGAGAGGCGACGTGACAGCCAAAATTATTCCAAACACGATTCCGAGGGGCCATCCAAAAAACGTCTCCGGATAGAGCGCGCACGCCCCTCCGAACCACGCAGCCCCAAAGAAGAGCGCCGCGACGGATCCCGCGACGGTCTTGCCCGGAGAGACCTTGAGATAACGCGTTTTCCCGATCGTGCTACCGACGAGATACGCCGATATATCGGTCCCCTTGACGCCGAGGCAGAAGACGATGCCGATGAGCGTCCCCTCGGGCTGGTGGTAGATCCTCACGAGGTAGGAATAGAGAAGGCCGAAGAGCAGCGCCCCGAGGATCGTCGCGGGAAGCGAGTGGAAGCCGCCCAAGAAGTCGTCGCGGAATAATACACAGACGAACGAGAGGAAGACGAGCGCGATCACGCCGCCCGCGATCCACTCCGCCGGCAAGGCCCCCTGGTCCCCCTGCCACCACGCCAGCCCGAGGAAGTAGACGGTCGCGAGAAAGCCGACGAAGCCGAGGGCGCGGTTCTCGCTCTCGATGCCGGCCTCCTTCGCCTTCGCCCGGACCATGCGCGCGAACTCGAGGTATCCGCCGAGCCCCATGATCACCGCGGCCGTGCAGCCGGCGACGCGAGAGTCGAGCCACCAGTCGAGCGTGAAGAGCCCGACGACGACCGCGACGAGGATGATGCCGACGACTACGCGAAACTGCTTTGACGTCATACGATAAGGGGGTCTTACAATCAGGTCGTCGTGGTTCCGACGCGTCGAGCCGCCGCTTTCTTTTTGCGCGCGGGATCGACCGCGCCGTAGCGACGCTCACGCTGCACGTACGCGGCGAGCGCTTCATCGAGGTCGGGCACGTCGAACTCGGGCCAGAGCTTCTCCGTGAACCAGAGCTCGCTGTACGACGATTGCCAGAGGAGAAAGTTCGAGAGTCGATACTCACCCGCCGTACGCACGACGAGATCGGGATCGGTCAAGGTCGGATCGCCGAGGTACGCCGCGAAGCTCTCCTCGTCGAGATTCTCGAGCTCCGATCGTTCGAGACGACCCGCGAGGACTTCGTCGACGATTCGTTGAATCGCAGCGAGCAGCTCTTGGCGCGAACCGTAGTTGAGCGCGAGGCGCATCACCATCGCGTCGTTGCCGCGCGTCAGCTCTCGCGTTTCTTCGAGCTCGGCACGAACGTCGTCCGGAAGCGCGTCGACGTCGCCGACCGTCCGCAGCTCGATGTTGTTCTTCATCAGCTCGGGACGCTCATCGATGAGGTAGCGCTTGAGCAGCTTCATCAGGAAGCGGACTTCCTCGGGCGGTCGACGCTGGTAGTTTTCCGTCGAGAGCGCGTAGAAGGTCGTCTCCTGAACGCCAAGCGCCCGACAGCGACGCGTGATACGCCGGAGAGACGACGCGCCTTCCTCGTGCCCGCGAAGGCGCCGCCAGCCCTTTTGCCGCGCCCAGCGACCATTGCCGTCCATGATGAATGCGATATGGGAAGGCAACTGTTCGACGGGCACGTCGCGAGCCATTTTGCGTCTCCACTTCCTGCGCGGAAAGGCCAGACCGAAAACCTCAGCTTCCCTTCGGCGCGAGCCAGGGATCCAAGCGGACCACCTGGGATCTTTCTTTTCCTACCGACACCGTCGCGATCGGGCAGCCGCTCGCGTCGGCGATGAACTGTAGGTATTCTTGCGCCTCGACCGGTAGCTCGTCAAAGGTTCGACAGGAGGTCGTGGGGGCTTTCCAACCTTTGAAAGTCTGGTAGACGGGCTCGATGGGAGCGTCGGCGAGCGCGGGATATGACGCCGCACCGCTACTTGTGGTATCTCCGTACGACGTCGCCACCTGGATCTCGTCGAGACCGTCGAGGACGTCGAGCTTCGTGATCACGAGAGCGTCGACGTCACAAATCTGGATCGACCAACGCAGCGCGGGGATGTCGAGCCAGCCGCAACGGCGCGGACGGCCCGTCGTCGCACCGAACTCGCCGCCGAGATCGCGCAGCTCGTCGCCCTTCGCGCCGTCGAGCTCGGTCGGGAAGGGCCCTTCTCCGACACGCGTCGCGTAGGCCTTCGTGATGCCGTAGACATGGTCGACCTTGCGCGGCGAGAAGCCCGAGCCCGGACCGAGACCGAGGAAGGTCGTCGAGGACGACGTCACGAACGGGTACGTGCCGAGGTCGATGTCGAGGAACGCGCCCTGCGCGCCCTCGAAGAGGATCTCCGAGCCCTTCGCGTCCTCGGCGTGGAGCAGCTCGGTGATGTCGCAGACGCACGGCGCGAGCTTCGTGGCGTACGCCGAGTACTCATCGAAGATCGCCTGCGCGTCGAGCGACTCCGCTTCACCGAACGAAGCGAGCTCGCGGTTCTTCTGCTCGACGTTGCGCTCGAGGAGAGCCTTGAATCGCTCGGGATCGATGAAGTCCGCCATGCGGATTCCGACGCGCGCGGCCTTGTCGCCGTAGCACGGACCGATGCCGCGAAGCGTCGTGCCGATCTTGCCGCCACTCGTTGCCGACTCACGCGCCGCGTCGAGCGCCTGGTGGTACGGCAGCACGATGTGCGCACGCTCGCTGATCTTGACGCAGTCCATGCGATCGAGACCCGACGCCGAGAGCTGATCGATCTCGTCGATGAGCGCCTTCGGATTGAGCACGACACCGTTTCCGATGACGCAGATCTTTCCCTCCTGCAAGATCCCCGACGGAATCAAGTGCAGGACGTACTCGTCCTCACCGACGAGAACCGTGTGACCCGCGTTCGCGCCACCCTGGTAGCGCACGACGACGTCCGCCTCCGCGGTGAGCACGTCGACGATCTTGCCCTTGCCCTCGTCCCCCCACTGGAGCCCGACCACGCAGGAGTGTCGAGCGTCGGAAGAAGCCATCACTGAGCCTCGTTAGTTTTCGAGAACGGAGATCGCACGGAGCGGCCTCACGAGTTGATCGTCGCGTGTAAATTCGGCCAATACGAATCAGGCAAATGCCGCGAGCGGCTGTCCCGAGCGGATCATCTTCGCAAAGTTGTCGAAGAGAAACGTAAAATCGTTCGGGCCTGGCGCCGCCTCGGGGTGGAACTGCACCGAGAACATCGGCATCTCGGTGTGGTAGATCCCTTCGAGCGTCTGGTCGTTCAAATTGACGAAGTACGGTTTGACCGTGCCGGCGTCGAGCGACTCGGTGTCGACCGCGTAGCAGTGATTCTGCACGGAGATCTCGACCTTGTTCGTTCGCGTGTCCATCACGGGGTGGTTGCCGCCGTGGTGACCGAACTTGAGCTTCACCGTGCGCCCGCCGAGCGCGAGCGACAAGAGCTGGTGTCCGAGGCAGATCCCGAAGATCGGGTACTCGCCGAGCAGCTCGCGGATCGTCTCGATCGCGTAAGGCAAACCTTCCGGATCCCCGGGACCGTTCGACAGAAACACGCCGTCCGGATCGAGCTTGCGCACCTCCTCTGCGGTCGTGTTCGCGGGCACTTGGTGCACCGTGAATCCCATCTCGTGGAAGATGCGGAGGATGTTGTACTTCACGCCGAAGTCGAACGCGACGATGGTCAACCCCTCGGCCGTCTTGTCGCGATCACGTGCGTCGAAGAAGCACTCGGAGAACTTCGAGCCGAAGCCTTCATCCCAGACGCACGCCTCTTCGCAGCTGACCTCCTGGACCATGTCGAGCCCTTGGAGCCCGGCCCAATCGCGCGCCTGCGCGACGAGATCGGCATCACTCGAGTCGCTCTCGGTCGTAATGACGCCCTTGAGCGAGCCCTCGACACGCAGCAGCTTCGTCAGCGCGCGCGTATCGACGCCCGAGATGCCGACGATGTTGTGTGACTCGAGGTACTCGTCGAGGCTCTGCTCCGATCGAAAGTTCGACGGACGCCGGCTCGACTCCCGCACCACGACGCCACGCAGCGACGGACTCCGCTGCTCCTCATCGTCGACGTTGACGCCGTAATTACCGATCAAAGGGTTCGTCATGACGACGACCTGACCGTTGTACGACGCGTCGCTGAAGATTTCCTGGTACCCGGTGAGCGAGGTATTGAAAACGACCTCTCCTACCGTCGTGCCGCTGGCGCCGAGCGCACGGCCGTGCAGAACGGTCCCGTCTTCGAGCGCGATGCGTGCCTGACGGCCGAAAATTCGCGTGGCCGCGGCGCGTTCGCTCTGAGAATTCTCGGACAAGATGCTCTCTCCGCTGGGGATTTCCAGCCCGCTATTATCGCGTCCGTCTCGGAATCGGCAATGAGGTTTCCGGGCCTTTCCGAGAGCGACCGATCCTCCTATGGGATTTCCCTCAAGAATTGGCCAAGAAGCGACTTAGAAACCTCGCCGGGGAACGATCAGCCGCGCGGCTCGATGTGAGTCCGCCCGCCGAGGTACGGCCGGAGCACCTCGGGGATCCTCACGCGCCCGTCCGCCTCTTGGTTGATCTCGAGGATGGCGATCAAGATACGCGGACTCGCGATCGCGGTGTTGTTGAGCGTGTGGCAGAAGCGCACCTTTCCGTCCGCGTCGCGGTAGCGCAGGTTGAGTCGACGCGCCTGAAACTCGTAGAAGCGCGAGGCGCTGTGAGTCTCGCCGTACGACTCGCGCGAGGGCATCCACGTCTCGATGTCGTACTTCTGGATCTGCCCCTGGCCGAGGTCGCCACCGCAGACGTTGACGACGCGGTACGGCAGCTCGAGCGCCTGGAGGATGGCCTCGGCGTTCGCCGTGATGAAGTCGTGGTGCTGCTTCGACTCCTCCTCGTCGTTCCTGCAGACGATGACCTGCTCCACCTTGTTGAACTGGTGGATGCGATAGAGCCCGCGCGTGTCCTTCCCCGCTGCGCCCGCCTCGCGACGGTAGCAAGTCGAGTAGCCCGCGTACAGCTTCGGAAGCTCGGCCTCGTCGAGGATCTCGTCGGAGTGGTACGAGGTCACGGGAACTTCGGACGTGCCAACGAGGTACTTCTCGTCGCGCTCGCACGCGTAGGCCTGATCCTCGCCACCGGGGAAGTAGCCGGTCCCCTCCATGCAGCTCCGATTGACGAGCGTCGGCACGATCATCGGGCCGAAGCCCTTCTCGACGAGGTGCTGAAGAGCGAACTGCAGAACGGCGAGCTCGAGGAGCGCCCCGTCATTCTTGAGCATGTAGGTCCGCGATCCGGCTAGCTTCGCGGCACGCGTCATGTCGATGAGATCGAGCTCCTCGCCGAGCTCGAGATGGTCCTTCGCCTCGAAGTCGAACTTCGGAATCTCGCCGACCTCGCGAATGACGACGTTCTCTTCGTCGCTCTTTCCCTCGGGCACTTCGGGTGCCGGAGGGTTCGGAAGCTTCATGATCAAGCCGTTGAGCTCCTCTTCGAGAGGATCGAGTCTGCCTTCGAATTCTTTGATCTTCGCGGCGATCTCGCCCATCTCCGCGATGCGCGCCTGCTTCTCCTCCCCCTCGAGCTGAGCGATCTCCTTGCCGCACTTCTTCTGCTCCGCGCGCATCTGCTCACTCTCGTGAACCATCTTGCGACGCTCGCCATCGAGCTCGAGGATGCGGTCGACGATGTCCTCGCACGGGATGTGCTTCTTGCGTCCAGCGGCTTTGACGAGTTCGGGGTCGTCGCGAAGGAGTCGAATGTCGAGCATCTCGCTGTCTCTATTTGATGACCGTCTCTGGCCTACGAGCCTTGTGGGAGCCGTTCCGTGGGCGTTTCGCGCGTTTTCGAAGCCAGCTATTCTGGCCACCTGCGTGCCGAATGCAAGACCTCGCGACGCAATCGCAGAAGTGCCGTGCGAAAGCAACCGAGAACTTCCGAAAAGAACTCACGAAGTTATTCGCTTTGAGGCCCCTTCATCGGCACCTACAATGCGTTTCGTTGAAGGTCTCAATACGGTTCTCAATCGCCCGAAACGCGAGATTCGGCGTCCCTGCGGCTGGTTCTACGGATCCAGTCGGAACACTCCGAAGCGTGGCGATTCTGTAGGAAGGGTTTCATCAGAAACGGGCGATTCCGTAGAGGTGGAGAAGATCGGGATCATCTCCGCTCGATTCGTCGTGAGAAGCTTACGGGCTCACTTCGAGGAGTGAGGTGAAGGAACACCGGGGAGGGTCTAGTGCCTGCGAAAGCTCGTGAAGAGGCTCTTGCAGCATATCGTCAGTTCGCGACGGGAGAGGTCGCGCTCGGACTGCCCGAGCAAGAACGGGGTCATGAGGAAAGCGCCGACGATGACGTCTCCTCGGGAGCGGGCGCGTCCACGCCTGCCGCAGCCTTTCGGCTCTATCCGTTCCTGGACGCGGAACACTTCGCCGGACTGGCGAGCGAACGCGAGACGTGTGTCGAGCTGCTCGATCACGCGATCTTAGAGGGACACCAAACGCCGGTCGGCTCCGTGCTGACGACGTGGCTGCGTACTCGCGGCATCGTCGAATTCCGGCAAGAACAAGCTCCAGGCGGTCAGTCGGACGAATGGGCAGAGCTCGCATTGTCGCTGCCGAGTGACCTCCCGGGACGCGAGTCACTCGAGATCATCCCCGCATCGGTTTTCACGAAGCGCTTCTTCTACGGCGAGCTACACGAATCTTTCGCCGTTGCCTCGTCGCCTCGCCTCCATCCCGAGAACGACAAGCTCCTCTTCCTCCGAGAGGAGTGTCTCGAGTTTCTCGAGCCCCCCATGCGATTCCAGTACTTCGTCGACGCGTCGGGACTCGCCGAGATCGTGATCGACCGCGAGACGATCGGTCGGGACGAGTGCTTGTTTGCCGCAGCGGTCTTCACCCGTTACAACGGCATTCCGGAAGCGACGCTCGACGGCGTCCGCGTACCGCGCTCGGTAACCCTCTAATTCGATCGTGTGAAACGATCGTGTGAATCGGTCGTGCGACTCGTACCTCGACTGCTCCTCCTCTCGACTCTCGCGTTCAGCCTTCCAGCCGAGGACGCGAAGCCCCCACTGAAAGACGATTGGTTCGTCGTCTACGTGCGCGGCCAGCCTGCCGGCCACTCGCACGTCCGCGAGTCGATATCCCAGAACGGCGACGTCGAGACCGTCAACCGCATGCGTCTCAAGGTCGCGCGCGGCAAGGAAGTCGCGGAGATGATCCTCTCGATGACGACGCGTGAGGACGCACGAGGCCGCGTTCTCGACTTCGTCACGATGCAAGATCTCGGGCAGAGCCAATCGATCACGACACGGGGCCGCGTCGTCGACAACGACCAGCTGATGCTCGAGATTCTGTCGTCGGGCGTGAAGGGCAAGACCACCAAGCCTCCACCGCGCCCATTCGATCCAAAGACGGTCGGTCCGCACTACGCAGGCCGTGCCGTGCTCGCGCGGCTGAAGAAGAAAGGCGACTCCCTCGAGCAGACCGTGTTCGCGCAAGACGTCCTGCGCTGTTCGAGCCACAGGAGCGTCTGCCTCGGGCCATCGAAGACGCGGCTGCCGAACGGAGAGGAGCGTGTGCTCCTTGGAATCCGCAATGATCTCGACGTCACGCCCGGCTTCCCGACGACGAACTGGTACGACGACGAAGGTCACATGATCAAGTCGAGCCTTCCCGCGATGCAGATCGAGATCGTCCGGTCGACGCGGCAGAAGGTGCTCGGCTTGAAGCTGACCTCGCCGCCCGAGATCTTCCTGGCGAGCGCCGTCCATCTTGCCAAGCCGCTCCCCCAAAGGCGCGACCGACTCACCTATCGGCTCCGTCCGAAGAACGAATCCGGCCGAGCGGAATTGCAGCTCGACTTCGACGAAGCCGAGACTCCGGCGGGCCACCACTTTTCGAAGAGCTCGGAGACCGGCGCGTGGACGGTACGCGTCGAGACGGTCGTCCCACGACGGAGCGTCGCGCGTCCGCACGAACGGACCGCCGCACTCGCGAAGTTCCTCGACGCGAACGTCTACATCGAGTCGGACGACGCCGAAATCCGCGCGCTCGCGAAGAAGATCGTGGGCGACGAGACGAAAAGCACGGTCGCGGCGATGCGGCTCGAGTCCTGGGTCTTTCGAAACGTCCGCTCGAAGAATCTCGAGACCGCCTTCGCGACGGCCAAGCAGGTCCTCCGCTCGCGCGAAGGCGACTGCACCGAGCACGCCGTTCTCCTCGCCGCTCTGGCGCGCGCGGCCGGCATTCCCTCTCGTGTCGTCGCCGGACTGACCTACCACCGCAAGCGATTCGTCGGTCACATGTGGACCGAGGTGTGGGTCGGCGAATGGATGCCGCTCGACGCGACGATCGGGCGCGGACGAGTCTCGGCCGACCACATCGCGTTCGCGACCTCGGCGCTCGACTCCGCGTCGATCGGCGACCTCTTTCTCGGCCTCGTCCCGATTTTCGCCGGCGTCGACCTCGAGCTCGTAGAGGCGGACGAAAGGAAGTGAGCGAGACACCGTGAGCGACCTCGAAGCCGCGATCGCGCTCTACGACTACGATCTTCCCGAAGATCGCATCGCACAGTCCCCCGCCGAGCGTCGCGACGGCTCACGCCTCTTGGTGCTCCACCGTGATTCGGGTGAGATCGAGCATCGCGAGTTCCGTGACATCGTCCAGTACTTTCGCGACGACGACCTTCTCGTCGTCAATGACACGCGCGTGATCCCGGCTCGTCTGCGGGCGCGCAAGGAGACCGGCGGCTCTGTCGAGATCCTTCTGCTCGAGCCCGTCGATGATGAAGGCCGCCACGAGTGGCGCGTGTTACTCAAACCCGGCGCGGCGTTTCGTAGCGCGCGGAGGATTTTCCTCGAGGGTCGCGAAGACGTGACCATCCGCCCGGTGCGAAGGGACGACGCGGTGTTCGTACTGGGCTTCGAGGACGCCGAGGGACGGCCGCTCGCCCACCACGAGGTCATGGCTCTCAGCGAGGCTCACGGCGAGACCCCGCTGCCGCCGTACATCCGGCGAGCCCCCGAAGAGCACGCGGACGAAGACCGCGAGCGCTACCAGACGGTCTACGCACGCGATCGCGGCTCGGTCGCCGCACCGACGGCTGGACTCCACTTCACCGAGGAGCTGATCGCTGAAATCGAATCTCGAGGCGTCGAACGCGCCGCGGTCACGCTTCACGTCGGCATCGACACCTTCAAGCCGCTCGGCGCCGAGTCGTTAGCCAACGACGAGCTGCACGGCGAGCGCGTGCGCATCGCGGACGAAGCCGCCGCGACGATCCGCGCAGCTCGCGAGGCCAGCCGTCGCGTCGTCGCCATCGGCACGACGACCGCGCGAACGCTCGAGAGCTTCGCTCAGGCCGGATTTCCGGTCCCCTACGCGGAACGAACGCGAATCTTCATCCGTCCGCCGTACGTCTTTCGTGGTCTCGACGCGCTCGTGACGAACTTTCACCTGCCGCGCAGCAGTCTCCTCATGATGGTGAGCGCGCTCGTCGGCCGCGAGAAGCTCCTCGAGACCTATCGCGAAGCTGTCGATCGAGGTTATCGTTTCTACAGCTACGGCGACGCGATGCTGATCATCTGATCGGCACACGCTCGAATCCCTCGGCCCGCTACGGGCGACCCGATCGATGTCTCGAGACGCACACGACTCACGAACCGACCCAGCGAACTCGGCCCCCTCGTCGGGACTTCGCTGCTGGTTCTGCAGCCATCGACTCGAGCTCGAATACGTCCGTCGCGACGGCCTCCTCCGAGGACGCGACGATCGGCAAGGAGGACCTTACCGCCTCTACGATTGCCCGATCTGCAATCGCTCGAACCACTGCGAGAAAACGAAGAAGGGTCGTTGGTTCAGCTCACCGACCTTCCAGCCCAATCTCCTCGACTACATCGGCGGGAAGCTCATCACGCCGGCGCAGGAGTTCCTCCGCGCCGCGGCTTGGTATCGAGAGAACGAGGAACGTCGATGTTACTTCTTCGAACGCGACGGTGATCTGCGCTACAGCTCGGGCGCTTGGCTTCGACGCTGGCTTGCCCCCGCTGGGAACGACGACGACAAGATCGACGAGAAACGTCGCCATACCGAACGTGAACAAGAGCGCAAGAAGGCGGACGATCGACGGCGCCACTGGGACCGCGAACGACAACGCGAACGCGATCGGGCCTACCAAGAACGACAGGAGAAGCGACGCGAGGAACGCCGCCGTGCGAGTGTCGCTGGCTCCCCTTCGGTCATGAGCCCGTGGGAGATCCTCGGAGTCGAACGTGACTCGGACGCCGAGACGATTCGCCGCGCCTTCCACCGACTCGCCGTTCAGTACCACCCCGACAAAGTCCACCACATGGGCGAGGACTTTCAGCGCGAAGCACACGCGCGCTTCACGGAGCTGCAGCGATCGTACGACGAGATGCTTCGACGCGCCCAGAGGTGAAAGTCAGCTCGTCGCGTCTCGCAGAAACTCGATCGAGCTCTTTGCCATCTCCGGTGCCATGTGGCTGTGTCTCGCGAGCTCGACGAGGCACAGACCACCGAAGTCGATCTCCTCGAGCGCACGCACGAGGAAGTCGAGGCGCTCGCTGCGCCGCTCGGCGCTATCTGACGAGAGGCTGGTAAAACGCTCCGGAGCGTCGTATTTTGTCTCGCTTGCCCCCCTCTCGCAGGTATCCCGCAAATAGGAGAACCGGGAAAATGTCCTCGCCCATCACCGTCGCTGTCACCGGTGGAGCCGGCCAGATCGGCTACAGTCTTCTCTTCGCGATCGCTCGTGGCGCCATGTTCGGCCCCGACCAGAACGTGATCCTCAAGGTGCTCGAGGTGCCGGTGCCCGAGGTGATGAGGGCCGTCGAAGGCGTCGCGCTCGAGCTCGAGGACTGCGCCTTTCCGCTCCTCGCGGGCATCGAGCTCAGCGACGATCCGAACGTCGCGTTCTCGGGCGCGAACTGGGCGCTGCTCGTCGGCTCGAAACCGCGCGGCCCGGGCATGGAGCGAGGTGACCTCATCCGCGAGAACGGACCGATCTTCGTCGGTCAAGGCAAGGCGATCCAAGGTGCGGCGGACGACGTCCGCGTCCTCGTCGTCGGAAATCCCTGCAACACGAACTGTCTGATCGCACGCGCGAGCGCGCCCGACGTTCCCGACGATCGCTGGTTCGCGATGACGCGACTCGATCACAACCGCGCGCAGAACCAGCTCGCGAAGAAGGCCGGCGTCGACATCTCCGCCGTCAAGAACATGACGATCTGGGGCAACCACAGCGCGACCCAGTATCCCGACTTCTTCCACGCGACGATCAACGGCGAGCCGGCGACGTCGGTCATCAGCGATCGCGAGTGGCTCGAAGGCGAGTTCATCACGCGCGTGCAGAAGCGTGGCGCCGAGATCATCGCGGCGCGCGGCAAGTCGTCGGCGGCGAGCGCCGCGAGCGCGGTCGTCGATCACGTCGCGACGTTCCACGCCGGCACGCCCGAAGGCGACTGGACCTCGGCCGCCGTCGTCTCGGACGGCAGCTACGGCGTCCCCCAGGGCTTGATCTCATCGTTCCCCGTCACTGCGACGAGCTCCGGCTGGGAGATCGTTCAGGGGCTCGACATCGACGACTTCTCCCGAGCGAAGATCGACGCGAGCGTCGCCGAGCTCGAGGAGGAGAAGAGCGTCGTCGCAGATTTGCTGTAACGTTCAGGGGGCTTTC